>JBEGVX010000089.1:0-5565 GCA_041178105.1 Actinomycetota bacterium | reverse complement strand
CGACGATCTTTCCGAGGTACATCACAGCTACTCGATCCGAGATGTGTTGGACGACTGAAAGGTCGTGCGCGATAAAGAGATAGGAGAGGCCAAAATCATCCTTGAGGTCATCAAGAAGGTTAATAACCTGGGCCTGAATCGAGACATCAAGGGCCGAAACTGGCTCATCGCAGACGATAAATTCTGGTTTTAGGGCCAAGGCGCGAGCGATACCAATCCGCTGTCGCTGCCCACCCGAGAACTCGTGGGGGTACCGGTTGTAATGCTCGGGGTTGAGCCCAACCCGTTCCATCAACTCCTGGACCGCGCGCTTAATCTCGCCCTTGCTACCAGAATCCCCGGCAGCGTCCATCCCGTGGATGGTAAAAGCAGCACCGATGATTTCACCAACTGAATGGCGTGGATTTAAGGATGAATAGGGATCTTGAAAGATGATCTGCATCTTCGTACGAAGCGACTTCATCTTCCGTGGCGAATAGTTGGTGATCTCTTCGCCGTTAAAGAAAATCTCGCCACCGGTGGGCTCATAAAGTTTGAGGACAGTCCGTCCAGCAGTCGATTTACCGCACCCTGACTCTCCCACTAACCCGAGCGTCTCGCCTGGTTTAATAGCAAACGAGATGCCGTTGACTGCCTTATTCTCACCCTTCACTTTTGCGAAGATGCTATTGCTGGTGATCGGAAAGAATTTTTGTAAATTGCGGACCTCAACAATGGGGTTCTCGTGCGCCATTAGAGTTTCGCCCCCTCAAGATGGCAGCGCGCAAAGTGGTTGGGCGTGTGCTCCACCAACTCTGGCATCGCGGTTGCGCACCGTGCCGGGCCACCAGAGACTCGCTCGGTGAAGGTGCAGCGCGGTGCAAAGGCGCACCCTGCAGGAAGGGCAATTAGTGATGGAGGTTGCCCAGCAATCGCGCTCAATCGCGTGCCATGCGGGCGATCCATTCGCGGCACCGAACTCAATAAGCCATGGGTGTAGGGCATCAGTGGATTGGCATAGAGCTCACGAACATTCGCGCTCTCCACAATCTTGCCGGCATACATCACATTTACTCGATCAGCAGCGCCAGCAACCACTCCTAAATCGTGGGTAATCAAAATAATCGCCATCTTCAATTGGCTTTGAAGATCGCGTAGAAGTTTGAGAATCTGCGCCTGCACCGTGACATCAAGAGCAGTGGTGGGTTCATCGGCAATGAGTAGCTCTGGGCTATTTACCAAGGCCATCGCAATCATCACTCTTTGGCGCATACCGCCAGAGAATTGATGGGGGTAGGCCTTCAACCGGTCAGCAGCCTGCGGAATTCCGACCATCTCGAGAAGCTCAATCGCGCGCGCCCTACTCACCGATTCATCGACATCATTATGTATCTGATGGGCCTCGATAATCTGATCACCAATGGAGTAATAAGGATGGAGCGATGACATAGGATCTTGAAAGATCATCGCAATATTCTTACCGCGGATTTTCCGAGCTTGTTCACTGGGCAGATTAATTAACTCCACACCACCTGCTGGCTGATGCATGATGGCGCTGCCGCTAATCCGAGAGGCGCGCGCAGAGAGCAGACCCATCAGCGCAAGGTTGGTCACCGTCTTACCCGAACCCGATTCGCCAACAATCGCCAGAGTTTCACCGCGCTCAACCGAGAAGGAGACTCCATCGACAGCTTTAACGATGCCATCGGTGGTGGGGAACTCAACGCGTAAGTTCGTTACATCCAGAAAACTCATGCAGCAACCCGAACCCGTGGATCGATAAAGGCATAGAGGATATCGACAATCAGATTCATCGTAATCACAATCGCTGCCGCGAGAATGGTCGTCGCCACAATGATTGGTAAATCAAAATCAATAACGGCACCCAGCGAGAGGCGTCCTAAACCAGGGAGGTTAAAGACGGCTTCGGTCAAAATCGCGCCGCCGAGAAGCCCTGCAAAATCCAACCCCGCCATCGTGGTCAGCGGTGCAAGGGCTGCGCGCAAGGTGTGCTTACGCAAAATAACTTTCTCACTCAATCCCTTTGCACGCGCGGTACGAATGAAATCTTCGCTCAACGTCTCAATCACTGCGTTGCGGACAAAGCGGGTATAGAGCGCCGCATAAGCAAAGGCCAGAGTGATCCACGGAAGGATCATCGTATTGAGCCACTCGAGTGGGTTCTCAAAGATCGGCGTGTAATTACCCGATGGGTAAGGCAGAATCCGCCACTTCACCACGACAAAGACGAGAAGCAGTAGGCCAGTCAAAAATGTTGGTAGTGAAGTACCGATCAAAACAAAGACGGTGCTGCCGGTATCCGCAGCGCGACCGCGATAACGGGCCGCCAAAATCCCTAGACCCACTCCGATAAAGAGCCAGAGTACAAGTGCGCCAATCGCGAGGGAGAGCGTCACAGGGAGCGCCTCAAGAATCGAATTGGTCACGCAGGCATGCTCCTGGAAGGAGTAGCCAAAACTTGGCGCGGGGCAGAAAATCGTTGCTGCACCTTCGCCAAAGGTTCGCCCTAAAAATAAACCTTTAAGAAAAATCAGATACTGCTGCCAGATGGGCAAGTCATATCCCAGGCGACGACGATTGGCTTCAATAATTGTTGGGTCGTTGCAATTTTTACCGCAGGTTAGCGCGGCAGGATCAAAAGGAAGAATCGCGAAAATTAAGTAGACAGCAAAGCTCACTGCAAAGAGGATTGAAATCGATAATGCAATCCGTTTTGCTAAGTAATTAATCATCGCTCACCTCAAACTTTTTTTTACTGTGATGAGTGGAGGATTTCTCCCCCACTCATCAACTTTATTAACTTTTTCTTACTGACTAATCAGTTGTTACCAATTAGCCCTTGATCTTGATATCACCAAATGATGGTGCACCTTGTGGTTCCCAGAAGAAGATTCCTTCTAGCTTGGAGCCCCACATCTCTTGGGTCTTCGAGAAGACGCCAGGGATGACCCACATTTGATCGATGACATATTGATTGAGCGCAGCCCACTCTTCGCCTTGCTTAGCGCGATCGGATTGAGCGAGGTTTGCTTCAGCGCGTGACTTGAACTCTGCATAGGCAGGATCCTTGCCAACCTGGGAGAGCGGGAAGCCTGCTCCCTCAAGGAATAGCTCTGGAATCACTGTTGATGCATTTGCCCAGTCTGGCGCCCAACCTGCACGGGAGAGATCTCCTTGCTTAGTTGGATCAAGAACGATCGCGTAGTACTGGCCTGGCTCGATGAAGTTGAACTTCAAGTTAATACCTGCGTTCTTCTTCAAGGAGTCAATCCAGATAGTTGCACCCTTCTTGTTGGTATCTGTATCAGCGACGTCGAAGGTGAGACCTGCGCCAGTTGCCCGAGCATGGACATCTGGGCAAGCAGTCTTTGCCTCTGCCATCAGAGCTTGCGCCTTCTCAGCATTACCTTCTGGCTTGAAATCTTCCAAACCGGTAACTGGCTTGTAATCAAGGCCCATCAAAGGCTTGATCACACCATCAGCTGGATCGCCACCGAATGCGACGCCACCAGCAAGTTGCTGAAGCGCAGCGAAGTCACGTGCGTAGTAGATCGCTTTACGGATCTGGACGCATGGCACCTTGGAAACATTGACCGCGGTGTATGTGACATATGGATCGTAAACATTGAGCGCACGACCCTTCCACTCTTCCTTCACAGTGCCATCTTCATTGAAGATAGTCGCGAGGTTCGTTGGAAGAATTCCATCGAGCGAGAATGCTGCTGGCTCGGAGTCATTAAGAATTAACTGATCGCGAACTTCTTCTGCAACACCGAAGCGGACAACAATCTTGTCTGGGTAGGCGTTACGGATTGGATCAGAATCCTTGCTCCAGTTTTCGTTACGAACAAGAACCATCTCATCTTTAGCCTTGTACTTTTCAATCTTGTATGGGCCAGATGAAACAGGTGCTAGATCGTATTGATCGCCAGTGTCCTTAGCCTTTGGAACTGGGCTAAAGGAGAGGTAGGTGACGGTGTAGTTGAAGTCACCAACAGGGCGAGAGAGGTTGAAGGTAATAGTTTTATTATCTTCAGAGCAGGTAACTGCCTTGTCGTATGCAGCAGTGTCGTTGCCATCAGCCTTGTATGGGCCCTTGTAAACCGAGGAACCATCGGCAGCCTTTGGAATATCGAGCATGCTGATCGCATAGGTTGGGCCATCAGTGATGATGTCAGTTGCGAAGGTACGAGAAACACCGTACTTCACATCTTCACAAGTGATTGCCGAACCATCTTCGAACTTCGCGCCTTCTCGAAGGGTGAATTCCCAGGTCTTGTTGCCATTTGATGAGCGACCGGTATCTGTTGCAAGGTCAGGGACAACCTCTGAACCTGCAGCGCCCTCGGCTCGTGCATACGCGGTGAGCGTACGGTGCATGAAGGAACCAAACCAAGCAATGTGCTGTCCGGTGTAGTTACGGTTTGGATCAGCGTGAGTCCAGGACTCAGCGTTTGTTAGAAATGTGAGCGTTCCGCCCGCACCTCCACTTGATGATGAGCAGCCTGCGAGTACGCCTGAGAGCAACGAGATCGCTGCAATTCCGGCGAGCGCGCGGCGCCCCTTACGGGTACTTCCCGCGGTTTTCTTCAACATATTCCTCCTCAACGATGGATATGTAATCGGTTGTTATTTAGTTTTCTACCGTTGACTCAGCTGTTGCCAACGGTAATTCTCGTATTCATTGGTTTTACCCAATCTCACTCCGTGGGTCGAGCGCATCGCGCACCGCATCACCGAGCAAGTTAAATGTCAGCACTACCAAAATCAGCGCTGTTGAGGGAATAAAGAAATATGTGGGATTACTCATCACATATTTGATGGAATCTGAGATCAATAAACCCCAAGTCGCATCAGGTGGTTGGACACCAAGTCCTAGAAACGAGAAGACCGCTTCAGCGGTGAGGTACCCAGGGAGTGAGAGTGAGAGATAGACAATCACCACAGTCCAAAGGTTTGGCAGAATCTCTTTGAAAATAATTCGACGTTGCGATGCGCCAAGTGCGCGGGCAGCAAGAATGTAATCCCGCTCGCGTATGGAGAGCACTTGCGATCGCATAATGCGCGCCAGATATGGCCAACCAAAGAAGATCAAAATAATTACTAAATAAGTCATGCGTGCAGAGTTGCCTTCAACAAGGCCAGTTGCCTCAAGGCGCTGCACCATCGGCAAGCTGAGCGCGACAATCATGAAGAACGCTGGGAAGGCGAGCAGGAAATCGATGAAGCGACCGAGCGTGGAATCTACTCGCCCGCGAAAGTAACCCATCAAAATTCCCATGATTAATCCGATGGTCACCGTTGAAACGGTCACGATGAGCGCGACGAAGAATGAGATGCGTGCGCCAAAGAGGAGACGAGCAAGAAGATCATGGCCAATTCCTGGCTCTAGACCCAAGGGATGCGACCAACTAATGCCGTTAAAACCACCGGTGGGAAAACCCCGGCTATCCATTAAATCGTTGTAGCGAATTCGCGGATCTAACCCAAAGAGCGTCCGTAATAGTGGCGCCGAGATAGTGGAGACAATGAGAAAGAGGGCGATGACCAGAGTGACTAACCCGG
>JBEGVX010000088.1:0-3618 GCA_041178105.1 Actinomycetota bacterium | reverse complement strand
AAGGAAGTTGCAGCGCTCAAACTCAAGAGTATGGGCGGTTCCGTCGATCAACTTACGCCGGAACAAGAGCAATATCTCAACTCATGGGAGCACGGCAGCTAATGACGCTAATAATGGTTGTCGATGACGACCAAGATTTAGCAGAGATGCTCGCCATTGTTCTCACTGGCGAGGGAATGGAAGTCGATCTGGTCTCTCGAGGCGACCAGGTCATGGAAGTCTTTAGAAATACGCCACCTGATTTAGTTCTTCTTGATCTCATGCTTCCTGGACTTAACGGAATCGAAGTCTGCAAATTGATTCGGAGCGAATCAATGATTCCGATAGTGATGCTCACAGCTAAGGGTGAAACAACCGATGTTGTGAAGGGTCTAGAAGCTGGCGCCGACGACTATATTGTTAAACCGTTCCAAACAAATGAGCTGCTTGCACGGATCAAGGCGCGATTGCGCAGAACGTCAGTGCCAACTGTCGCCAGCTCTAAGTTGGAGTTTGGTGGAGTTTCTATTGACCTTGTCGCCCATGAAGTTCGTCGTGGTGAAAAAGTTATTGCCTTAACTCGATTGGAATTCGACTTACTGCTAGCCCTTGCTCGAGAGCCTGGTCGTGTGTTTACTCGAGAAGCTTTACTCGCTGAGGTCTGGGGATATCGACATTCATCCGATACCCGACTAGTGAATGTGCATATTCAAAGAATCCGCTCCAAAATCGAGCGCGACCCTAACCAACCCGAACTGGTCCTAACGGTTAGAGGCGTTGGCTACCGCGCAGGTAATTTCACAGAACAAAGATAATGCGGTTCACAAACTCGCTCGCTTTTCGAGTTCTCGGCACCACCCTCTTACTTTCAACGGTTTTGGTGGCCACGCTTGCCTCTGTACTCAATCAGAGGCTCAGTGATGGAATTCGAGAGTCTAAAATCGAATCAGCTTTGAACGAAAGTCAATCTAAGTTATTCCAAACAGAGAATCGATTCATCCTCGCAGAGATTGCTTCGGTATCTGACTTTCGTGATGCGATTGATCGAGTCGTTACTGAGTTTGCAGATACACGTGGTAATGAGCGAAACCCAGAAGTTGCTTTACTCCAGGCAAACTCAACTTCAAAAAACTTTTATCTATACGAGCGAGCCACTAATCAAATTGATAAATCATCAATTTCTCCATCGTTACGTGCGAAAGTGCTGGCAACAAAAGAATTGCAATATGAATATGGCCAGATTGTCTATGCAAGTACTTACTTAACCCCAGTTGCGGTGGAGCGCAAGGTTCCAGCCCTCATAATTGGCGGCAATTTCACCGTAGAAAATTTCGGAAAATTCGAGATGTATTTTCTCTATAGCACCTCACCTGAGGATGCCACCATCTCTCTGATATCTCGAACGCTGCTGATTGGAGCTGTGGCCCTGGTTTTAGTTTTGCTTTTTATAGTTTGGGCAACTTCTCGACAGGTAATCACGCCCATCAGGGGCGCGGCTGAAATTGCGGAAAAGCTCTCTGCAGGAGATTTTGCCGAGCGAATGCAAGTTGAAGGTGCCGATGAGATTGCTCGACTTGCCCTCTCTTTTAATGAAATGGCTAGCGCGCTGCAGAGTCAAATTACCAGGCTAGAAAATCTCTCCCGAGTGCAACAGCGCTTCGTATCGGATGTTTCACATGAATTGCGCACACCTTTGACTACTTTAAAAATGGCTTCTGATCTTATCTATCGACAACGTCATGATTTTGATCCCACGATTTCTAGAAGTGCTGAGTTGCTTTCAGCACAATTGGAGCGATTTGAGAATCTGCTCACGGAACTCTTAGAGGTGAGCAGATTCGATGCTGGAGTGGTAAATCTCGAACCCGAGGTAGTGGATATTGTCGCGCTGGTTGATAAGAGCCTCGAAGCTCTCAAACCCATCGCCCAAGAGCATGGTTCGACATTCCACTATGTTCATCCAAATGAACAGGTGATGACTGTTGTTGACCCAAGACGGATGGATCGAATTCTCCGCAATTTATTAAGTAATGCCATTGCTTACGGAGAGGGAAATCGAATCGAGGTCGAAGTTCGCGCCGGGGAGAAATCAATAGCAATTGCAGTTCGAGATTTTGGTATTGGGCTCCGCCAAGGTGAAGAGACTCGTGTATTCGATAGGTTCTGGAGAGCCGATCCATCACGCGAACGAACTCGAGGCGGAACTGGACTTGGGTTATCGATTGCCCAAGAGGATGCACAACTCCACGGAGGAATAATTGAAGCAAAAGGTGCTTACGGCAAAGGCTCACTTTTTGTTGTCACCATTCCACGAGATCGTAGTGAAGAACTCACAGAACGACTCTTTCCACTGACCCTCTGAAGTGCAACATTGTATTTTTAATCGGTGAACTTCTTTAAAACAGTACTCTCTCTTGTAATCCCTGTAACGTGCCTGCACTGTGGGCTCACTGGAGAGATTATCTGCGGTCGCTGTCGCGGGAAATTCACCACATCGCCACTACTCAAAGCACAATTAATCTCTCTAGGAAGAGAAGAACCATCAATTGCTTCACTTCTTCCCTATAGCGAAAGCGTAAGTCGAATTATAATTGGCGCAAAAGATGATGGAAATCGAGAGTTGGAATCAATCATCATCGAAGCGCTATTAGCTGCGCGGTCTCTTTTCCCAAAAAATCTTCTCCTGATTCCAATTCCCAGCACTTCACGTGCACGGAGGAAAAGGGGACGTGATTTCACATTCGATATCGCGCGAGCGTTGGCGAAGGAAACGGGTGACCAAATCATGACGGCGTTGCACTACACCCGATCAGTTGCTCCACAGAAAACTCTCAACGCACAAGAGCGATTGGCTAACATGCGCGGAGCGCTTGGTAGTCGTGAGTTTCGAAGTATCGATAGTGGGAGAAAAGTGGGTCGAGCAGCGCTACTTGTAGATGATGTTCTTACTACGGGTGCGACGCTTCATGAAGGGATGCGGGCAATGCGCGCTGTAGGACGCCCTTGTTTAGGGGCGATTACCGCCGCTTTTTCCCTCAATTGGAGCCAGGACCAGCCCCGGCGTTAGAGTAGGGGTCTATCCCGAGAAAGGCCTCATTAACGTGGTTGCTCTGCTGGACAAATTCTTGCGTGCTGGTGAAGGGCGTCAAGTCAAGACTCTTGAGAAGATCGCCCGTTTGGTCAATACCCACGAAGAAGAGATTTCCGCCCTTACCGACCAGCAACTCCGGATGAAAACTGACGAGTTCAAATCTCGACTTAATGATGGCGAAGATTTAGACGACATACTTCCTGAGGCATTTGCAGTTGTTCGTGAGGCCGCCAAGCGAACACTTGGCCAGCGCCACTACGACGTGCAGTTGATGGGTGGCATCGCCCTCCATAGAGGAAATATTGCCGAAATGCGCACAGGTGAAGGTAAGACTTTGGTTTCAACCCTTCCCGCATATCTCAACGCGCTCGAAGGAAAAGGCGTTCACATCGTGACTGTCAACGATTACCTCGCAGAGCGCGATAGCGAATGGATGGGTCGCGTTCATCGCTTTCTAGGTTTGAGCGTAGGAGTAATTCTCGCGCACATGACTCCGCAGGAGCGCCGCGCGGCATATGGCGCCGATATTACTTATGGCACTAATAATG
>JBEGVX010000087.1:0-8444 GCA_041178105.1 Actinomycetota bacterium | reverse complement strand
AGGATAAAAACAACAGCAAACATTAATTGAGCGATGAAAGGCAGCGCTGCCCAAAGAGCTGCCGGAGCGAGGAATAGCGCTCGAACTGGCGCTTCATCATAAATCGCGCCGAGTATTACCGAAAGCAGTGCGATGAACAGTAAAAACTTGATAGCTCGCGATAATCGGAATCTATTCCAGTCGCTAATCCGATGTAGCGTGCGATCAACAAAAGAGAAATAACGCTGCCAAAAACCGTGATAAGGAGAGGCATACTCTGAAATCAAGAAATGAATTTGTCTGATAATTTCAATTCCTGCTAATAAAAATAACCACCACGCAGATTGACTAGTTTCGCGGAGCGCATCCACAAATCCCAACAAAGGGTTGCCAGCCATCGCCGACCAAACAAGAACGAAAAAGGTAATGGTAAAAGCGATGAGAAACTTCAACCGATCGAAGAGCCCCAAATGTATTCGAGTTCGCCGATCAGTGTCTCGCGGCCTACTCTCGAATTGAGGGGTAACGGTTTGCGTCATCTCTTACCTTTCACTGTGAAAGACTTCACGATTGCATCAACTTCTGCTTGTTCCTCATTAAAGCACTCAGTAGTGCAACGAACAAGGAAAAAATAAATTGAGCGCCTATCGTTGGCTAATAAAGCCGTTTGATGAACAGTTTCGTTCTCACCATCTTTGGGAGTGAACGAGAAGATTGACTGCAAACCGCGAGCCTCTTCGGTAATAACCTCTTTCTCGTCAAGTAATTGGAAATCATTAACCACCTGAGAGTTACCACTGATGAGATCGGTAACTGGCAGAATTAAATTTCGCAAACTGTTGTATGACATCGCATCACTTTCTTCAAAAGTGAGTGCGCGCACTCGCACGAATGCTGTAAGTGCCTTTGGAGCTTCAAGTTGTAATAGGTTTTTTGCGCTTGTTTTCTTGCTCTCGCTATAAGCATCCTGCCAGAGAACGAGATCAGCTTTTTGTTTAGCGGCCGCATCAGCGCCTTCAACTTCGTAAGTTCGTATCTCTTCCTCAGGGATTTGATGCCATCCATTTGGTACTGTGAAAAAAACTCCTAGTTCAGAATTTTTCGAATAAATCTTTGAGGAATCCCCGCAACCAACAAGTAGTGCAATCGATATGGTTGCTAAGCAAAGATTAAAAAAGATTCTCTTGATTTGAGAATCTTTATCGGTCATCGCCGCTCTTTTCGCTTTGGCCGGGTTTGTGGTCGATTCCGGCTTCTTGTCGTTGCGCCACAGTAATTGGCGTTGGGGCGCCAGTGAGTGGGTCGCCTCCGCTGGCAGTTTTAGGGAATGCTATGACCTCACGGATCGATTCAACCCCCGCCAATAAGGCTGTGAGGCGATCTATACCAAGGGCAATTCCACCATGAGGTGGTGGTCCATAGGTGAATGCTTCGAGTAGAAATCCAAATTTGGCATTCGCTTCCTCTTTACTCAAGCCAATGACATCGAAAACTCGTTGCTGCATTTCTCGTTGATGGATTCGGATGGAACCGCCACCAATCTCATTTCCATTGAGAACTATGTCGTACGCGTAGGCCAATGCGTTTGAGGGGTCAAGATGGAATGAATTCGCAAATTCTGGTTTAGGCCCAGTGAAAGGATGGTGTACTGCAGTCCAGCGCCCTTCATCATTCTTCTCAAACATAGGTGCATCAACAACCCACAAGAATCGCCATTGACCATCGGCAATAAGATTGCATCGACGGCCGATTTCAAGACGGGCAGCGCCAAGAAGTGCCAACGCTGACATTCGCTCTCCAGCTGCAAAGAAGATTGCATCGCCAGGTTGAGCGCCAACCTCTGCGGCAATGGATTCGCGTTCTCTGTCAGAAATATTTTTCGCGACAGGCCCAGAAACTTCTCCACCCTCGCCAATCAAAATATATGCAAGTCCTTTCGCGCCACGAGCTTTTGCCCACTCTTGCCACGCATCGAGCTCTCGGCGGGCCTGAAGCGCTCCTTTGGGCATGACAACTGCCCCAACGAATTCACTCTGGAATATCTTGAATTCGGTATCTTTGAAGAATTCCGTCACGTCAACAAGTTCGTTACCAAAACGTAAATCCGGCTTATCTGATCCAAAGCGTCGCATCGCCTCTGCGTAGGTCATTCTCGCAATAGGAAGTGGAATCTCGAAGTTGTGCATTTCGCGCCAAATTCGCGCGAGTAATTTCTCTGTTAATGCAAGTACATCATCTTCGGTAACAAAACTCATCTCAATATCTAATTGCGTGAACTCTGGTTGGCGATCAGCACGAAAATCTTCATCGCGGAAACATCGCGCTATTTGATAGTAACGCTCCATTCCTGCAACCATCAAAAGTTGTTTGAACAATTGCGGTGATTGCGGTAGCGCATACCAACTACCAGGCTGTAGGCGAACAGGCACAAGAAAGTCGCGCGCTCCTTCGGGAGTTGATCTTGTTAAATTAGGCGTTTCTATCTCAAGAAACTCAGATTCCTCCATGACGCGACGGATGATGGAAGTCACTTTTGATCGTGTCCGCAGCGCGCGGGCGGGGCCTTCGCGACGTAAGTCAAGATATCGGTACTTCAATCTGGTCTCTTCGTTAGCCTCGACTCTTTCACCACTATCAATGGGAAATGGCAGCGGCGCAGCTTCGCTGAGAACTGTTAGTCGTTCACAGACAACTTCTATTTCTCCAGTAGCTACCTGAAGGTTTTCATTACCAGCTGGTCGTTTTCGAACTTTGCCATCAATCTTCACGCACCACTCTGCCCGCAGAGCGGCAGCCGCATTTTCGTCGTTGATGACTACTTGAACCCAGCCCGACGCATCGCGCAGATCAATGAAAGCAACGCCACCGTGATCGCGACGACGAGCCACCCAGCCAGCGAGAGTGACATCGCGACCATCTTCAGCGCTCGTTAATAGCCCTGCTTTATGAGTTCGCACCAAGACTCCTCATGAGAAATTGTGGTAAGTCGGAGAGCCTAATGGATTGCACAGCGCCCGAGGCGAGCTCCTTTAACTCAATCGTTCCGCTTTCGCTCTCGCGTTCACCTAATACAAAGGTGTAGCGAGCCCCGGACTTATCAGCGGCCTTCATGGCGCCCTTGAGAGCGCGCCCACCAAAAGCCAGGTCAACTCGAATTTTTTTATCACGGAGTTCGGAGGCAATTTTGAGGGCCTTACTCTCGAATTCGGCTCCGAGCGGGATGATGAAACACGCTAGCTCGCCCTCTTGGAGAAGATCTATTCCCTCAGCTTCGCAAGCGAGTATCACTCGGTCAATACCAATGCCAAAACCAATCCCTGACAAGGGTTGGCCGCCAAGCGATTCCATTAATCCGTCATAGCGACCACCTCCACCGATGCCTGACTGTGCGCCAAGTAATGGATGGACAAATTCAAAAGTTGTTTTTGTGTAGTAGTCGAGCCCGCGAACTAAGCGAGGATTGATTGAATAACTAATCCCTAAATCAGTTAACCCTTGTTGCACTATCTCGAATTCTGAGCGGGAAGAATCGTTAAGAAAATCAAGAATACTAGGAGCGTTAATTAACGCTGCAATCATCTCTGGTCTTTTATCATCGAGAACTCGCAATGGATTTAACTGTGCTCGTTCTCTTGTGGCATCGTCGAGTGCGAGTGAAAGTAAAAATTCTGTCAGAGCCTGACGGTACGCATCCCTGCTTTCGCTATCTCCAAGAGAGTTAATAACGAGTTCAAATCCAGTTAATCCCAACGCCGCGAATCCCTTTGCGGCAATTGATATCACTTCAACATCAAGGAGAGGATCTTCGCTGCCAATCGCTTCAATGCCTACCTGATAAAACTGACGATAACGGCCAGCTTGCGGACGTTCTGCACGGAAAAATGGGCCGGCATACCAAATCTTCACCGGCAACTGCCCGCGGTCAAGACCACTTTCAATGACTGCCCGCATCACTCCAGCAGTTCCTTCTGGACGAAGCGTGAGCGATCTTTCGGCTCTATCGGTGAAGGTGTACATCTCTTTAGAAACTACATCTGTCGATTCACCCACACCTCGAGTGAACACCTCTGTCTCTTCAAAGATTGCCAATTCCATAAGTTGATAATTAGCTAGCCGAGCCGGAGAAATTAGCGCCTCTCGCACTCGCTCAAAGAGCGCAGATGAGGGTGGCAAATACTCTTTGACGCCTTTCGGCGCTTGATACTTCATCCCAGGCGTCCCTCCATCGCAGCGCGAAGAAAAGGATTTCTCTCTCGCTCTGCCCCAATCGTGCTCGTCTTTCCGTGTCCCGGAAGGACGCGTAAATGATCAGGCAACGGGATAATTTTCTCACGTAATGAGCGTTCCATATCGCTTAATGAGCCAAGCGGTAAGTCGGTTCGTCCAATCGAACCAGCGAATAGCACATCTCCCGAGAGCAATAGTTGCGATTCGACTACCGCGACGATCGAACCAGGCGTATGCCCAGGGGTGTGATGAAAGCTGAGTTTTAAACCAGCAATATCCAGTTGTAGACCATCGGAGAGTTCAATGACCTCTTCCGGTTCTGCAAAAGTCATACCTTTAGGGATCATCGACGCGGCGCTCGAAGTGAGAGCCCGTTCCGGATGCGCAAGAAGCGCGCGATCCGCGCTATGGATGAGAGCTGGAATCTTTTCGCAGGAACAGAGTGGGACCAGCGAGAACATATGATCTAGATGGCCATGGGTGATAAAGGTAGCCACGGGATGAATTTTTAGCGCTGCGCACCTCTCCAGAATGGCTTGATGGAGAAACGGGTCTCCTATTCCAGGGTCCACGACGAGCGCTTGGTCGCTACCGGGCACTGCGAGAATCCAACAATTCGTCGCAAAGGCTTTGGCTACGAGAACCTCGTAGGACACCTCGTTACCCACGACCATCCCTCTTTTGCCCCTATCCGCTATCTCGTATCCCCTGTTCAACTCTCCCACCCCGCACTCTAACCAGGGCTTGTATCGTTGAACCGGCCAACCGCTCAGGCTGCACATTTGAGGGGCTCGCTATCTTCCCGCTACGCTCATACCTTCTCCGGAGAGCCTATGGGCTCCCGAGAGGAAAACAGGAACGGTCCAACTACCACGTCAGCCACAGCGAACCCGCAAGGGCGCCGCGCAAAGGAGCAGGATATGTCAGAAGGTTTAGTTTCAGCAGCAAGCGCCCTAATCGGGGATCCCGCTCTCTTTGGTCGAGTCGCAGATGATGGCACGGTCTATGTATGGACTAAAAATGGCGAGAAGCCAGTAGGTTCCTATCCAGGAAAGAGCAAGGAAGAGGCGCTTGCCTACTTCGTCCGTAAATTTGAGCAACTAGCCTCAGAGATTGCGTTAACTGCTGCCCGAATTCGCAGTGGTGCGATGGTCCCCAGTGATGCAGACCAGGCTGTCGCGAAATTGCGAGAGCAAGTTTCGACCATTAACGCAGTTGGTGATCTTGCCGCGCTAGCAATGGCGGTTGAGCAAATCCCACCCATTATTGATGAACAACGTGCAGCTTATGCAGCAAAGAAGGCGCTAGCGGCTCAAGAGCGTGCAACACAACGCGCAGTGACAAAAGAGACGAAAGAAAAACTTGTCGCTGAAGCCGAGGAAGTTGCTGCCAAAGATAATTGGAAAATTTCCGGTGATCGCCTCAAAGAATTGCTCGATCAATGGAAATCTCTGCCACGGATTGAAAAAGCTGCAGACGAGGAGCTGTGGAAGCGCTTCTCGGCCGCACGAAATGGTTTTGACCGTAGACGACGAACTCATTTCGCCAAGCTGTCCAGCGCGAACGATGCCGTTGCGGCAGCAAAAGAAGCGATTGTCGTTGAGGCTGAGAAACTTGCTACATCCCGGGATTGGGTCAATACAGCAAAACGTTATGCCGCGCTTATGCAAGAGTGGAAAAATTCAGGTCGAGGATCAAAGAAAAGCGATGATGCCCTCTGGGCTCGTTTCCGTAGCGCGCAAGAAACCTTCTTTGCCGCCAAGAAAGCTGATTTGGAGAAGCGAGATTCATCAAATGCCGCGAATCTCACCGCTAAGGAAGCTTTGATTCTTGAATTCGAGGCGTTACTGCCGATCACTAATTTCGGAGAAGCAAAGAAGAAATTCCGAGATTTACTCCAAAAATGGGAGCGGATAGGGAACGTGCCACGCGATAAGCGTGATGCGCTCGATCTTCGTCTAGGAGCGGTAGAGCAGGAAATTCGGGCGCTTGAGGATGAAGAGAAACGAAAGAGCGATCCCACAGCTAAAGCTCGTGCAAACGATGTCGTGAAGCAATTAAGCGACGCTATCGCCAACTATGAAGCTGCTGCTGCAAAGGCAGAGGCAAGTGGGGATACGAAGAAGGCTCAAGCTGCGCTCGAATCTGCTCAAGCTCGTCGAGTGTGGCTAGAAGAAGCGCAACGCTCATTGGCAACCTTCTCCTAATTACAACTCGCCTCTAGTTATTTGTGACCCGGTAAACGTCGTACACACCTGGAACAGCGCGCACGGATTTAAGCACTGCTTCTAGATGACTTGCGTCGGCCATCTCGAAAGTAAATTTTGAGAATGCCGTGCGATCTTTTGCAGTGGAAACAGATGCGTGGAGAATATTAACCGCATTATCAGAGAGCGCTCGCGTTACGTCTGAGAGTAATCGGGCGCGATCGAGAGCTTCAACTTGGATATTAACAAGGAAGATCGAATTCGCTCCTGGTGTCCATCGAACCGAGACAAATCTATCCCCTTGATGCTCCTGTAAATCTCCAACATTTATGCAATCCTGGCGATGTACAGATACCCCGCTGCCCTTAGTGATGAATCCAGTAATCTCATCGCCAGGAACTGGCGTGCAGCACCGAGCAAGTTTTACCAGTAAATCATCAACTCCTATTACTTCAACTCCGCTATCACTAATACGCTTTCGCGAACTTGAAGCACCTACGTTCACATCGAGGCTTGCAAACTCTTGCTCTTCCACACCCAACAGGTTGAGAAGTTTCTCGACAACAGAGGCTGCACTGATATGTCCATCGCCAACCGCGGCATAGAGAGCTGTAATGTCTGGGTATTTCAGTTCATGGGCAAGTTCGAGAAGAGATTGTCCGGCAAATATCTTCTGTAGCGGGGCGCCTTGTTTTCGAAGTTGACGGGCAATGGATTCTTTGCCAGCGTCGATCGCCTCTTCTTTCCGTTCCTTGGTAAACCAAGCTTTGATCTTCGACCGCGCTCGGGGACTTTGTACAAAATTGAGCCAATCTCGGCTCGGACCGACTCCTGCACCTTCACCCTTGCTCGTCACCACTTCAACGACATCGCCATTACCAAGCGTGGTACTCAAAGAAACCAGACGCCCGTTAACTTTTGCACCCACGCAGCGATTACCAATTTCAGTATGTACCGCATAAGCAAAATCAACTGGAGTCGAACCGGCGGGAAGCGCTATCACACTTCCCTTTGGCGTGAAAATAAATACCTCCGGTGTCCCTAGATCAAAACGGAGCGATTCGAGAAACTCTTCAGGGTCTGCAGTCTCTTTCTGCCATTCATGAAGTTGCTTAAGCCAAGCCATCTCAGGTTCATTGGCGCCCCGATTGCCAGATTTATATTTCCAATGCGCCGCAATACCAAACTCAGCGCGGCGATGCATCTCGTGCGTCCTGATTTGGATTTCAATTGCCCGCCCATCGGGCCCAATCACAGTTGTATGTAGCGATTGGTAAAGATTAAATTTTGGCATCGCTATGTAGTCCTTAAAACGACCTGGCACAGGGCTCCAATGCGCGTGAATCGCTCCGAGAACCCCATAACAATCCTTCACATCGTTTACTAAAACGCGAACTCCCGTTAAATCATAAATTTCATTGAACTCGCGCCCTCGAACTACCATCTTCTGATAGATAGAGAAATAATGTTTATATCTACCCGTTACAACGGCTTCAAACTCCTCAGATAACTGCTCTTTGATTTCCGCAATCACCTTATCGGTATGATCTTTCCGCTCGCTCTGGCGTTGCGCAACCAATCTTGTAATCTCATCAAATTTCTTGGGCTCTAATGCAGCAAATGAGAGATCCTCTAGCTCCCACTTAATGGCGTTCATACCTAATCTATGGTCAAGTGTTGCGTATATATCGAGAGTCTCACGTGCTTTTCTTAAAACGGTCTCTTCGTTCAAAAACTTCCAAGTACGTGCATTGTGAAGACGATCCGCAAGTTTTATGACAAGAACTCTTATATCTCGGGACATCGCAATAACCATTTTGCGGACAGTTTCAGCTTCCGCATCTGGACCATAACTAACGCGATCCAGTTTGGTTACGCCATCAACCAAATCCGCTATTTCGCTCCCAAAATCAGCGCGTAATTGAGCTAATGAGTATGGAGTATCTTCTACAGTGTCATGAAGTAAAGCTGCAACAATCGTTGGGGTGTTCATTCCCAGCTCACCGAGAATTTCAGCAACAGCTACTGGGT
>JBEGVX010000086.1:0-2956 GCA_041178105.1 Actinomycetota bacterium | reverse complement strand
GCCTGAATACTTAATATCTAGAGCGACATCGTGTGCGCCAAGATCGCGACGCTCAAACTCCCAGGGAGCAAGCGGGGCCTTAGCGGTCATTGCAGCATATCCACGTACTTTCATTTTTCTCTCCCTATGTTGATTCTTATTACTGGTTTGAACTAATCAGTCTCTGTAAATGGTAAAGGCAAGGCTGATGTATGCCCTGCCCGAGATGCCCGCGCAGTAACACGACGCATATGGTGGCGTCGACATAATACTTCGTAGGCAATTTCTGCACCTGGTGCAACATCTCCGACAACAACCTGTTCACCCTCGGTGACCATTACTCCGCCCAATGTTCGAGCATTATGAGTTGCTCTTGATCCACACCAGCAAAGAGCTTCAACTTGTAGTGTATTTACTCGATCAGCAAGTTCTACCAATCGTGCAGAACCTGGAAAAAGTTTTGTTCGAAAATCTGCCAAAATTCCAAAGGCGAAAACATCAATACCTAAACCATCAACAATTTTTGCAAGTTGTTCGATCTGTTCTTCCTGATAGAACTGGGCCTCATCGCAGATTATGTAATCAATTCGATCGCCGAGAGAGAGACGTTCGACAACCAACTTGTGTAGATCTAGATCGGGATCGACTTCAATTGCTGCGCTCTGCAATCCAAGCCGAGATGAGATAACTCCAGAACCAGCGCGATCTTTACTGGTGAAAATTAAACCCGAACGTCCGCGGCTCTTATGGTTGTGAGCGGTCTGCAGTGCAAGCGTGGATTTTCCACTATCCATCGTTCCGCAGTAGTAAATTAGTTCAGCCACGAGGTGCATCTTTGCATCTAATTAAGGAAAATGGCGAGAGTGACTTCATATGACGCCATTACTCCTCAAGAATTCACGAAGATTATCGGAAAGTGCCGCGCTCATATCAACGCTAATGTGTGAGGCATCACGATACGCCACGATCCCATCGACAATTGCCGGGCAGGAATTTGCGCAGAGCCACGGAGTTGGATCTAGCGCGATGAACCCTCCCACTACTCGCGGATCAGATTTCTCATTTGCATCGCATTCGTCGGCCTTCGCTGTTGCTAAGCAACTAGGGATATCTCGCTGTGGCTTCGGCGTATCGGAGATATAAATCAAATTTAGAGAGCTATTTAAAACCTTGGCATAGAGAGAACGTTGTCCTTCAAACCACCAGGCATCGCGCGATGAGTAACGTTTTGGATGCGCAAAATGCTGGAATGAACTCATGATCACCGCATCAGGCTTTAACTCCCTGATACGTTTTATCGAGCTCTCGCGCCAAGCTTTGCAATCCGAGTTTTTAAATGCACCTGAATTAACGCGATCAACTTCAACTGCGGGACAGGCGGATTTGGTAAGACTGATTAGTGCATACCCCTCATCGATCGCGATTTTTTCCAAGGCCGGAAACCATTGCGCTGCATGTGAATCCCCGTAGAGAACTATCTTCCGCTTCGAATTAACATCCCCGTAGAGACATTCTGGAGAGTTCCTGTTGCCATAATTTGCATGACACCCATCGTCATAAATCTTAGGCTTCTGCATCACCGACGCTATTGATACGGAGCGACCATTCGGTAGAGAGATGTCATCTTTTGTGGTGAGCAATATTGAACTTGCCACCATAACGCCGGAGAGAGTTGCCGCTAATGCGAACTTCGTAGTCTGGCGATTTGATAATTTTCTTCTGGAGAACGGTTTTTCAATAAATCTATGTGTTAAATCGGCGACCAGAGCGGTTAGGGCAATTAAGAGAAATCTTTCAAGCAAAGTTAAGGGGCGACCGAAGCGAGTACTAGGAATTACAAGTAGAGGCCAATGCCAGAGATAGAAGGGATAGGAGATTTCACCTAACCATTGGACAAAGCGCAGGCGCGAAAAATCATTGAGAATTGGTGGCCACGAATGTATGAAGGCAATCAGTAGCGCAGTAGCCAAAACCGGATACAGAGCTGCAGTACCTGGGAAGGGCGTATTATCGCGGAAGCGCACCACGCCATAGAGAAGTGTTAACGCAGATAACCAAACAATCACCGTTCGAGAAATAGATTTCTTTTCAAGAAGCTCTTTCGGTAAGAAGAGTAGTAGCGCCCCAACGCCGAGTTCCCAAGCGCGAGTTGGAAGACTGTAGAAAGCCCAGATCGGTGCGGCGTTGGTTAGGAAGAGCGAGAATAGGAAAGAGAGGATTGTGATACCGAGAACGCCGCGAAAGACTAAGCGTTGGCGACCAATCTTCCAGAGTGTGAAAATGATTAGTGGCCAGAGAAGATAGAACTGCTCCTCTACGGCGAGCGACCAGTAGTGAATTACTGGCGATGGTGTCGCGTTTAGATTCTGATAATCGTTCTGCCACAAAGCGAAAAGGTAGTTGGAAACATAGATCGAAGCGGCGAAGATATCCTGACCCAGAGATGATCGAATCGTCGGTGGAAGAAAAAGCCAAGCTCCAATTGCGGTAAGTATCAGAACGCTAATAGACGCGGGCAGTAACCGCTTGGCTCGCCGCAAAAAGAAGTTCCGATAGTTAAAGGCGCCACTTAGCGTAATTTCTTTAACGATGATGCCAGTTATTAGATATCCAGAGATCACATAGAAGATATCTACGCCAATGAACCCACCAGGGGCTAACTTGGCATGGAAGAGAACCACCAGCGTCGCAGCGACGGCACGCAGCGCCTGGATCTGGTGGATGCGAACTTTAGAACTCAAGAAGTTACCAACGATTTAATCTCGATCATGGGAAAACGCTTGGCGATTAACTCTCGGCCACCGAGTCCAGAAATTTCAAAAAGAACCTGAACGGATTTAACGATCGCCCCAGTGCGTTCAGCGAGTTCGAGCGCGGCGGCAATTGTTCCTCCGGTGGCAAGGACATCATCAACAATCACCACAGATTTTCCGTTAGCGAAGGCATCGACGTGAACTTCTATCTCATCTTCGCCATA
>JBEGVX010000085.1:0-4314 GCA_041178105.1 Actinomycetota bacterium | reverse complement strand
TCTTCCGGTTTATGCGTCCACTTATTGAAGGTGGATATGTTTACCTCGCACAACCGCCTCTTTATAAATTGAAGTGGGGCGGAAAAGAGCTACCACAATATGCATTCTCAGATAGAGAGCGGGATGCATTTATAAAAATCGGGCTTGATGGTGGCAAGCGTTTACCAAAAGAAGATGGTATTCAGCGCTTCAAAGGTCTGGGCGAAATGCCAGCGAAAGAGTTATGGGATACCACCATGGATCCTGATACGCGCGTACTAATCCGCGTTACGTTAGAAGATGCAGTCGCCGCAGACGATCTCTTCTCCGTTCTTATGGGAGAAGATGTAGAGATGCGTCGTAACTTTATTCAACGTAATGCAAAAGATGTTCGATTCTTGGATATTTAATAGAGATAAACCAGAAATAATGAGAGGAGTGTGACCAGTGGAGAAATCATCAGATCGCATTGAATTAGTCGATCTACAGGTAGAGATGGCGCGAAGCTATCTCGATTATGCAATGAGCGTAATCGTGGGTCGCGCCCTTCCTGATGTACGTGATGGATTAAAGCCAGTGCACCGCCGCGTCCTTTATGCAATGTTTGATGCTGGATATCGCCCAGATAAGGGTTACTACAAATCTTCGCGCGTCGTCGGTGATGTGATGGGTAATTACCACCCACACGGAGACTCTGCTATTTACGACACCTTGGTTCGATTAGCACAGCCATGGTCACTTCGCTATCCACTTGTCGATGGCAATGGAAACTTTGGTTCACCTGGTAATGATCCTGCCGCTGCAATGCGATATACCGAAGCGCGCCTTGCACCACTTGCCATGGAAATGATGCGGGATATCGATGAAGAGACTGTCGATTTCACAGACAACTACGATGGCCGTTCGCAAGAACCAGTGGTACTACCAAGTCGATTCCCCAACTTACTTGTTAATGGCAGCGCTGGAATTGCTGTTGGAATGGCGACCAATATTCCGCCACATAACCTCAACGAAGTGGCTGAAGGCATCCAATGGTCATTACACAATCCTGATGCAAAATCCGAAGAACTTCTCGAAAAACTTCTCACCTTTGTTAAAGGTCCCGATTTCCCAACAAAGGGCTTAATTGTGGGGCGAAGTGGTATTGAAGAGGCTTATCGCACAGGTCGCGGATCAATCACGATGCGTGCAGTGGTTGAAGTTGAAGAGATTAATAACCGAAATTGCTTAGTAATTAGCGAACTTCCTTATCAAGTGAACCCAGATAATTTAGCGTTAAAAATCGCGGATCTCGTTAAAGATGGCAAGGTCGCCGGAATCGCTGATGTGCGCGATGAAGGTAACGAGCGTCTTGGCCAACGTCTTGTCGTAGTTCTTAAAAAAGATGCAGTTGCCAAGGTAGTCCTAAACAATCTCTACAAGCACACCCAACTACAAGAAACTTTCGGCGCAAACATGCTCGCTTTGGTCGATGGTGTACCTCGCACTTTGCGTCTCGATGAGTTTGTTAAGTTTTATATCGACCATCAAATCGAAGTTATTGTGCGCCGGACAAAGTACCGTCTGGCCGAGAAAGAGAAGCGCGCTCATATCCTTCGCGGTTACGTCAAAGCTCTCGATGCTCTTGACGAAGTTATTGCCTTAATTCGTAAGAGTGAGAGCACCGACGATGCTCGCACCGGGTTGATGAAGCTTCTTGATGTTGATGAAGTGCAAGCAAACGCAATTTTGGATATGCAACTTCGTCGCCTAGCGGCTCTAGAACGCCAAAAGATTCAGGATGAATATGACGGAATAATGAAGGAAATCATTGAGTTAAATGAGATCTTGGCAAGCCCGAAGCGACAACGTGAGATTGTTTCAACCGAGCTTGCTGAACTCACTGCAAAATATGGTGATGCGCGTCGAACTCAAATTGTCGCTGCGGAAGGAGATTTCGCTGCGGAAGATCTCATCAAACAAGAGGATGTCGTTGTCACCATCACACGTGGTGGGTATTCCAAGCGAACAAAGGCCGACCTTTATCGATCACAACGTCGCGGTGGACGAGGGGTTCGTGGAGCTGCGCTCAAGCAAGATGACATCGTCGAGCATTTCTTTGTCACAACTACTCACCATTGGATTTTATTCTTTACCAATAAGGGCCGGGTCTATCGGGCAAAGGCACATGAATTACCAGAGGCAGGACGCGATGCTCGCGGTCAACATGTTGCAAATCTGCTCGCATTCCAACCAGATGAAAAGATTGCACAAGTACTCGCGATCGAAAATTATAAAGCTGTTAAGTATCTTGTATTGGCTACCAAGTCTGGGCTAGTAAAGAAAACCGCACTCGATGAGTATGACTCAAATCGGTCTGGCGGTTTAATTGCAATCAACCTTCGTGAAGGCGATGAAGTTGTCTCTGCAGTTCTAGTCGGCGAGAAGGACGACATTCTTTTAGTGTCAAAGAACGCAATGTCGCTTCGCTTCACAGCAGATGACGAATCACTTCGTCCAATGGGTCGCGCCACTAGTGGTGTTATTGGAATGAAGTTCCGCACCGGCGATGAACTTCTTGCGATGACATCAGTCTCTGATGTCGCGAATGCTTATGTCTTCACTGCAACAGATGGAGGGTTTGCAAAGCGAACACCTGTTGCCGAATACCGACCACAGGGTCGTGGCGGTTTGGGTATCAAGGCGGCGAAGGTTGATGAAGCTTCACGCGGAGTTCTAGTCGGAGCTTTAATTGTTACTGAAGTCGACGAGGTGCTTGCGATAACTTCTGCAGGGACAGTTATGCGGACCCGAGTTGATGAAGTTCGGCAGACTGGGCGCGACACCATGGGAGTTCGCCTAGTAAATCTTGATCCAGAGACAGTCGTGGTTTCCATCGCGCGTAACGCCGAGGGAGATGACGAGTAGATAAGCGGATTAGCCTCGGGCTAAAACCTTGGGGTACCCTTCCGGTTCTACTGAAAATGGGCCTATAGCTCAGCCTGGTTAGAGCGCTTCCCTGATAAGGAAGAGGTCGGTGGTTCAAGTCCACCTAGGCCCACACGGTAGTGAGTAGTAAGAAAGGCAGGTGGTGGTCAGATGTTTAAGAAACTTCTGGCACTATTTGCTGTTGGCGCTGGAGGGTACGCACTCTTCAAACGCTTCAAGCAAGTACAGAATGAAGAAGAGAACTGGTTGGATATGACTAGCGCTGAAGATTCTTTGGGAGATTCAGAGGAGTTATAAAGGGGACTTAGCTCAATTGGTAGAGCACCTGCTTTGCAAGCAGGGGGTTAGGGGTTCGATTCCCCTAGTCTCCACAAGTTTTACTTCATTTAATACTTAATACCTAATACTTAATGGGAATAACAACTTCGTTATGTCTGAGAAAACTTGGTTTCCACGGTGGATCAAATCGAGCGATACGAATCGGACCCGAGATTGTAATTCCCGCACCCTCTAACGTTTTGCGGAGTTCTTGTACTTTAGCTTCTATGGTCTTCCATGCGCTCATACCGCTAAATGAAAGCGCCGCTGCAAAGTGCTCCGGAACTTCACGGAGCGCTACTTCAGAATTCTTCGGTAAAGGTAATGCGGAAAGCTGCGCTCCTTCAGGCATCACAAAAGAGACAGTCCATGCTTGCTCACCAACTTTTTCTTGAAGAACGGGCGCTGTCATCTCAATCTGGTTTTGAGATATATATGTAACTAAAGGGCGAAATCCAAGGCTACCAGCCACACTAAATGGAGAGTCAACCGTCACATCAGCAAAGACGCTGCTATGGAATTTACGTATTTCAACGTTGTTAATCCTCTTTACAACATCGTAGCGCCAGCGCTCAGTCATCAATCCATTTTCTCTCTGTAATCCCTTACAAACATTTACCAACATACTAGGGCTGGGAAGTTCCCAATGAAATACTAGAGCAGATTCTGTTTGTGAATTGTGAGTTTGAGTATCTCGCGTTATTGTTTACTAACCAAGAGACTGAGGAGAGTACACATGGCCGAGAAAGCAACGCTCCATACAAATATGGGCGATATCGTGATTGATCTTTTCCCAAATCATGCGCCAAAGACTGTTGCTAACTTCGTTGAATTAGCTAGCGGCCAACGTGAATGGACTCATCCAAAAACTGGTAAGACGAGTAAAGATAATCTCTATGATGGCACTGTTTTCCATCGCGTTATTTCAGGATTTATGATTCAAGGTGGCGATCCAGCAGGAAATGGCACTGGTGGCCCGGGATATAAATTCGCTGATGAGTTTCACCCAGAGCTAGTTTTTGATCGCCCTTATCTTCTTGCAATGGCAAATGCTGGACCAGGAACCAATGGGTCTCAGTTCTTTATCAC
>JBEGVX010000084.1:0-5669 GCA_041178105.1 Actinomycetota bacterium | reverse complement strand
GCGCATTTCATCTTGCTGGCACAAATATGGGCGGCTTAGGACAGGTTTCGCGTGAACTACAGGGAACACCGCGATTTAATCGAGCAGCTGCAGCAGCGCTTGGAGTTGCCTCTGCATTTGGTGCATACGAATCAATTCCATCAATTGAGAATCTCTGGGATGGCGATCGAGGTTTATTGGAAGTATTTGATCTTGCCGGAACTATCACCGACGGCGCGCTCATTAAAGATGGCATCTCAACGGTAAGAGTCCGCACTTTCCCAGCTACAGGGTTTATTCAGAGCGCACTGCTAGGTGTCAGTCAATTGGCCCAACGCCATGGTGATAGTGGTGCGCTCAAGAAGCTCACCGTCACTGTGAATGGCGGTGTCTTTCCTATTCTTAACGATCCACGAAAAGAACGGTGGTGGAGCCTTGCTCTCAACAGCGCCGCCGCGTGGGCATCGAAAGATCCGATGATTTTGACTCCCGCTCCAGAGATTGAAGGATTAGTTTCCGCGGTTGGTGGAGATATTCCATTAGGTAGCGCACATATTCTCCTCGAGACTTCTGCAGGAACGTATGAATTAACTGTTAATCAGGCTCCCGGTCTTGATCTATTTTCTCCAACTGAAGTTTCTTGGCGAGAGCGGAAGTGGCTTTCCATGATTGGCCCGGAATATAGTGAAGTTCTCGATTGTGCAAAATCATTGATAAGTGGAAAAGATGGCGATGAGACTTGGATAAAACTAAATAAGTTTTTGCGAGAGGGATAATCGATATGGCGCTGCACCCGAAAATAAAAGAGTTTCAAGATATGTTGGCAAAAAATCCAGCCAAACCACAGTGGGAATCCACCCCTGCCGAAGTGCGCGCAACAGCAAGCACGAAATGGCAGCCGCAATATTTAGGAACTGCAGATAACGTTGCAAAAATTGAGTATCGATTTTTCTCTGGGCCAACAGCAGAGCTTCCTGTAAAAATTTATACTCCACATGGAGTAGGTCCATTTCCTGCGGTGGTGCTTTTTCATGGTGGTGGATGGGTTGCTGGAAATATCGAAATTAACGGTGTGCAACATCAGCAAATTGCGCACGAAAGCAGAGCAGTAGTAGTCGCTGTTAATTACCAAAAAGCTCCCGAGCATCCTTTCCCAATCCCATTCGATGATTGCTATGCGACCTTAGAGTGGGTTGTGGCAAATGCTCAGGCGCTACAGATTAATGTTGATGAAATTGGAGTTGCCGGGGATAGCGCTGGTGGCAACCTTGCAGCAGCAGTGGCGCTCAAGGCTCGAGATGTGAAAGGGCCAAAGATAGCCTTTCAAATACTTATCTACCCAGCAGTTGATTACAAATTCGATTACCCATCGATGATTGATAATGCAACCGGATACTCACTAACAACACAAGGGATGAAGTGGTACTGGGACCAATATATGAATAACGAAGCAGATCTTGCCAATCCATATTTCAGACCAATGGTTGCAAAAGATCTCTCCGATTTACCCCCAGCATTTACCATCACTGCTGAACTTGATCCGCTCCGTGATGAGGGTGAAATATACGCACAACGTTTACAAGAGGCTGGCGTGACTAGCGTGGTCAAGCGATATGATTCATTGATTCATGGATTTATGTTGATGCAGGGCTTCTTGCCCGAAGCGCGCGAAGCAATTAGAGATATTGCGGAAAATATCCGCGAATTTATCAATCCGAGGACCTCATGACACACATCACTGGCTTCTTCCATGGTGGCATCACCGTTAAAGATATGGATAAATCTCTGGCGTTCTACCGAGATGGTCTTGAACTTGAAGTTGAATTCGATGTCATAAACGGTGCAGATTACCTCCGCAAAGTTCTGGCACTTCCTTTCTCGGAAATCAGAATTGTTTACTTAAGAATTCCTAACTCTGGTTTTGTTGAGTTGCTCGAATATCGCGGTCTAGAACGGCAACCCGCATCATCGCGCCCCTCTGATTATGGCGCTGGACATCTATGTCTCTACGTTGACGATATCGATGCGCTCGTTGCCCGCATGCATGGTCTGGGATATGCATCGCGAAGTGAGGCGGCAGTCGATGTTGTTGCGGGACCGAATATCGGAGCGAAAGTTGTTTACCTAATAGATCCTGATGGTTATTGCGTCGAACTCTTTCAAAAACCAATCAAGAGTTAGAACATCACACTTCCACCATCTTGGCTGAGCGCTTGCCCAGTGATGTACTTTGCTTCATCGGTGATGAGGAAATGAATCAATCCGGCAATTTCAGATGGCTTTGCTGCTCGCTTCATCGGGATGCTATCAAGGCGCGTACTTTCCATATCACTATAAGGAATCTCGCGGAGTTCTGAAAGTCGATGAAGAACATGCTCCTGCATAGGCGTATCAGTTATGCCGGGAAGTACCGCATTTACATTGATATTTCGTGGTGCGAGCACGTGTGCCCAGGAGCGGGTCATCGCAAGCAGCGCAGTTTTTGAGGATGCATAGATAGCAGTTTCTGGAGTAACGGTAAGTCGCGCAGAGACTGACGAGAGATTAACGATGGAACCACCATCATTCATCACTTCGCTTAGATGGTTCATCAGATACCACGGCGCTTCAACGTTAACCGCATAAATATCGCGAATATCTTGAGTAGTGAATTCTCGAATCTTCTTCAATCGAATAAGCGCTGCACCATTGATCAACGCATGAGCGCCTTTGCCAGCCTTGACTACCTCGGCGCGTCCATGATCGCTGGATAAATCAACAACTAGATGGTCTATCCCAGAGACTTCAGCGAGTTGCGCACCATTGATATCAACACCAATGACTCGCATACCTTCTTCGCGCAATCGTTCGGCTACCGCTCGGCAAATTCCACTAGATGCACCAGTAACAACAGCCAACTTACCTTTAATGCTCATGTACGTGCCATCTCTTTTCTGGCGAAGGCAATTGCTTGCTTTGCCACTTCAATTTCAGCAAGACCAGTATTCAGATTAGAGAGTTCAATCACAACTGGATCAGTGAAATTTCGTTCACGCAAAATTTCCAGACATTTATCGGCGTAGGTATCACCTTGACCGTAGTAAACAGTAGGCCACCATCCCGTAGGCGCTTCATGCCCCGGTAAGCGCAAAGTCTCTTTTAACTGAATCATAAAAACTCGTGAAAGATCGAGCGTGCGCAAGAGTTCGAGATGATCGTCGCCAACTCGTTTGGCATTTCCAGTATCTAAACAGAGCCCAAGAGCTGGATTTCCAACGGAATCGATAAGTTCCACCAACCGCATTACCGGGAAATCGGCGTGGTTCTCAATAGAGAGGCGAATACCCAGTTCACTAGCCAAGGCTGCAGCTTCGCGAAGTTGTGGCCGGAGAATTTCATGTCGCTGCGAAATTGAGTCGGCAAAATTCTTCTGATTGCCCAGCACGATCCGCATCTGGGTCGCCCCAACCTTGGCAGCAAGTTTGAGGTAGTGGAGCACGCTCGCTTGCGCTTGCTCATTCTTGCCCCCGTTATATCCATTTGGATGGCCCCAAGTAAAAACAATCTCGCGCTCTGGGCGCTGCCACCTCTGTAGCTCGGCAATTACCTCGTCGTCACTTGGCATGTAAGCAGTCTGAATAGATGCCAATGTGATCTCTTCGCTATCGCAGAAATTTAAGAAGTCTCGCAAGCTCCATGTAGTTTCGGGAAGCGTCTCCCATGCTGTTGTTTCACCATAGAAGCGATGAAAGCTATAGCTATCTAGACCTAATCTCATCGAGATAACCAGCCACCATCTACTGGAAGAAGAACGCCATGAAGATAATCGGAGGCAGCAGCGGCAAGAAAGAGCGCGGGGCCAACTAAATCTTCAGGTTCGCCCCATCGACCACTGGTTAATCGTGCGAGCACTTGATCATGTCGCACTGGATCTGTCCAGATATGTTTATTTAATTTAGTCTTGATATACCCGGGCGCGATTGCGTTGACATTGACGCCATGTGGCGCCCACTCATTAGAGAGCGCTTTTGTCAGCTGACCAACTCCACCTTTTGCAGCTGCATATCCCGAAGCGTTTAGTCCACCTTGAAAGGTGAGCATTGAAGCAATGTTGATAATTTTCCCTTTCTTACGCTCAATCATTTGTGGTGCTACCGCTTGCGCTAATCGGAAAGTGGCGGTGAGATTCACTTGAATTTGTTCGTGCCATGTTTCAAGAGACATTTGAGTTGCTGGCCCCGGAAAAACATTTCCGTGCGATTGAATCAGCACATCAATACCGCCAAGGCTTTCATTGGCTTTAGAAATAAATTGTTGGATTGAGCCATCTGACGCTAAGTCAGCTTCAATAAATTGAACGTTCGGATTACCTGAATGTGTTGCACGCGCCTGAACTGCTGATTCTGCACTCCGCGCACTCACCACAACTTTAGTTCCAGCGGCAAGAAACCCGGAAACCAGCCCTGCGCCGATACCACCGGTACCACCGGTAATAACGACTCGTTTTCCGGAAATGTTGAAGAGGTCATCGATAATCGCCATGAAGTGCTCCATCTCTCAAGGACTAAGTATTGAGTATTGCCTAGCTGCTCCCTAATATCTAGATTATCCGGGTAGCGGGAATTTCTTTCACTAAGTGATCGGGAGTTTGGATATGAGCATGAGTTGGCGAAGCGATGCAGGGCTAGTTGGAAAATCTGTTGTAGTAACAGGTGCCGCTGGTGGAATCGGAAGCGCTGTCGCGCGGGGTTTCGCCGAAGCTGGTTCAAAAGTTCTCTTGGTAGATATACCGAGCGCGCCACTTGATGATGTTTTCAAAACGTTAGCTGGAACTGGCCACCAAATTTTTCCGTGTGATCTCGCCGACCTCAATGGCCATGCCAAAATATTTGATAAAGCTGCAGAGGCAGCCGAAGTGGTTGCTCTTGCGCACTGCGCCGCAGTTCTTCGTCGTCGTGCCACAGTTGATGATGTAACTGAAGAGGATTGGGATCTGCAGATTGATGTAAATATGAAGGCAACATTCTTCTTAAATCGTTCTGCTCGAGATCACTTTAAGAAACATGGCACCAAAGGGTCAATCGTTAATTTCTCATCACAAGGTTGGTGGACTGGCGGTTTCGGTGGTTCAGTTGTTTATGCCGGAAGTAAGGGCGGTGTGGTTTCGATGACCAAGGGACTTGCACGTTCATTTGCTCCCGACGGAGTGCGTGTAAATGCAGTGGCACCTGGCGGAGTGGATACGTTGATGATGACCGGCAATCAAACGCCCGAAGCGCTTGCATCATTTGTGAGCATGATTCCGATGGGCAGACTTGCAACTCCTGAAGAGATGGTGGGGCCAGTCATTTTCCTTGCATCAGAAGCTTCCAGTTATGTCACCGGCACGGTAGCGAACGTTTCCGGCGGACAATTAATGTATTAAACAGTAAGACTGAGCGCTGCGATTCCAAGAGCGGTCAAAACCGCGCTGATAATTACTGCGCGATCTGGTCGTTTCTTGTAGGCAACTGTTTCAATCAAAATTACGGTGATTGGAATTGTGGCAAGGAACGTTTGGACCACTAATGGACTGCCATTTTGAATTGCAGTGATGGAGGTCATCCAACCTATTGCCATGAAAAAAGAGCGACGAACTAACTCGTAAAAGTCGCGAATCTTTAACCCAATAGGTGGAAAGAGCACGATAAACGCGAGCCCTGCGATTACCT
>JBEGVX010000083.1:0-12021 GCA_041178105.1 Actinomycetota bacterium | reverse complement strand
GTGAAAAGATGCCAGCAGTTACCGTCCCTGACATCACCATCCTCCCGCGCGTTGATGCCACCCTCACCTCTGAGAAGGGCCGTCCGCGAACCGTTAAACAAGTCACCACAGCGCCACAAGGTTTTGAAGGGGAAGGATTCCCTGTACGCCGCGCCTTTGCCGGCATTGATCTCGCCGAACTCGACCCTTTCATTCACCTCGATCAAATGGGTGAGGTGGAGTATGCGCCGGGTGAACCAAAGGGAACTCCATGGCACCCACATCGTGGTTTTGAAACCGTCACTTACATCATCGATGGAATTTTCGACCATATGGATAGCAACGGTGGCGGTGGCACCATCACCAACGGTGATACCCAATGGATGACAGCGGGTGCAGGCATTCTCCATATCGAAACTCCACCCGAGCATTTAGTTGTCAGCGGTGGTCTCTTCCATGGATTTCAACTCTGGGTCAACCTTCCTAAAGCGCAGAAGTGGGCCCCACCTGCATATCAAGATGTTCGCGCAAACGATGTTGCGCTCCTTGCATCGCATGATGGCGGCGCACTCCTTCGCGTAATTGCCGGAGAGGTTGCCGGACATAACGGCCCAGGGCGCACTCGCACTCCTATTACTTTGATACACGCAACGCTCTCACCGGGTGCACAACTTCGACTGCCATGGCGCGAAGATTTCAATGCACTTGCTTACACTCTTAATGGTTTTGGTTCGATGGGCCTTGAGCGTCGTCCAGTGAAATCTGGACAGATGACAGTATTTGGCCCTGGCGATTCAATAATTATCTCGGCTGACGATAAACAAGAATCACGGATGCCACAGATGGATGTTTTCATTCTCGGTGGTGAGCCCATCAAAGAGCCTGTTGCCTGGATGGGGCCTTTTGTGATGAACACCAAGAGCGAAGTACTTCAAGCTTTCGATGATTTCCAAAAAGGAAAGTTAGGGCGAATCCCTACCATCAAACGGCCAAGCGATATCCATAAGATCCATGGCACGCCAGAGGAGCTGCAAGAGTCTTAAGAGTGGTAAGCAGCGATTAATTAAAGCGCTTTTAGCGCGCTAACAACCTTTGTTAATGAAGCTTTTGCATCACCAAAGAGCAACGTTGTCTTTGGATCATAGAGAAGTTCATTTTCAATACCGGCAAAGCCAGGTCGCATCGATCGCTTGAGGAAGATGATATTTCCCGACTGTTGTACATCAAGAATAGGCATGCCATAGATCGGGCAACCTGGCGTAGTTTTCGCCGCAGGATTAACAACGTCGTTGGCGCCAATAACAATTGAAACATCGGTCTGTGGGAAGGTCGGATTAATTTCATCCATTTCCACGAGTTGCTCATAAGGAACATTTGCTTCAGCGAGAAGAACATTCATATGTCCTGGCATACGACCTGCAACAGGGTGGATGCCATAAGCAACATCGATTCCCTTAGCGGTCATGAGGTCGGCGAGCTCTCGAACGGTGTGTTGAGCCTGCGCTACCGCAAGTCCGAAACCGGGGACAATCACAACTCGGCGCGCGTAGTTAAGCAAGATTGCAACATCTTCTGCCGATCCAGATTTAACGGGGCGCGCATCTGCTTCGCCCGCTGCACTCGCCGTTGCAGTAAATGCACCAAAGAGCGTGCCAAAGAGGGAGCGACCCATCGCTTCGGCCATCAACCTCGTTAAAATCGTTCCCGATGCGCCAACAAGAGTTCCAGCGACAATCAGAAGCGTTGCCTCGAGTACATAACCACTCGCCGCAACAGTAAGGCCAGTAAATGCATTAAGTAGCGAGATAACAATTGGCACATCTGCGCCACCGACAGGAAGAACGAAGAGAATGCCAAAGAGCGCAGAGAGAGCCATTAACACGAGGACAGAAGTGGTATCCGCAGCGGAGTACACCCATCCACTACATGCAAGAATCGCTACTAAATTTCCAGCAATAATAAAACGTCCACCCGGGAAGATGACTGGGCGTGTGGTCATTAACTCTTGGAGTTTAAGGAAGGTAACAATCGAGCCCGTGAAAGATGTCGTTCCAACGACTACGGTAAATACCGTCGCGATCAGAACAGCCGCTGTGATTGGTTTGCCACTCTTAACTGCCTCTTCACCTAATTTTAAATACTCAACGATGGCAACAAGAGCTGCTGCACCACCACCGACGCCATTAAAGAGCGCTACTAACTGTGGCATCTGAGTGAGCTGTACCTTGCGCGCGGCTGGTACGCCAATAATCAGACCAACGAGAATCGCAAGGAGAATTAGCGGGAGGTTTTTCAGTGGGAGTTGATCCCCATAGAAGAAGACCACAAGAGTGGCAATAGTCGCGCCAGCAGCGCCAATTAAATTGCCCCGTCGAGCCGTTTTGGGGTGTGAAAGACCTTTAAGCGCCAGAATGAAGCAGACTGCTGCGACGAGACCAATGAGGTCATAGAGATCACGGCTCATTTAGTTACCTCACCTCGTCGCTCTTGGGCGTAGGTGATTTTTTTGGCTTAAACATTTCGAGCATGCGATCGGTGACAACAAAGCCACCAACCATATTAATCGTCGCTAGGACAATTGCTACTAGTGAGAGGCTTAGTTGAAGCGTGTTATCACTATGCGAAGCAACGATAATCGCGCCCACGAGAATGACGCCGTGAATTGCATTCGCACCGCTCATTAATGGAGTGTGGAGCGTCGAGGAGACCTTCGATACCACTTCAAAACCAACAAATACCGCAAGAACAAAAATTGAAATAAGAGCTAACCCACTACTCATCGAGCACCTCCACTTGCGCCATTAGCGAGAGAAGCTCTCGCACCTTCGTGGCGGACTTCACCTTCATGTGTTACTGCGCTTGCCGCGATGATTTCATCATCAAAATCTAGATGTAAGGAGCTCTTAGTGGAGCCATTGGCATCGCTCTCACTCTTCACCATGAGGAGAAGTAAGTTCATACAATTCTTTGCAAAGAGTTGCGAGGCATGAAAGGCGAGTTGGCTCGGAACATCTTTGCCGCCCCAAATGCGTACGCCATTTTTCTCGACAATCTCGCCGGGAAGAGCGCCGGCAACATTTCCACCGCTCTCTGCCGCAAGATCCACGATTACCGAGCCTGGTTTCATCGCCGCAACCATCTCTTCGGTGACTAAGCGTGGTGCTGGGCGACCGGGAACCGCCGCAGTTGTGATGACGACGTCAGCGTTAGCAAGATATGGAGTAAGTAGCTCTCGTTGTTTTGCTGCGCGCTCTTCGGTCATCTCTCGCGCATAACCACCAGCGCCTTCGAGAGCCTCTAACTTCAAATCAATAAATGTCGCACCCATTGATCGAACTTCATCTGCTGATGCGGGGCGAACATCGTAGGCAGAGACAACAGCGCCAAGGCGTCGCGCAGTAGCAATTGCTTGTAGCCCTGCAACTCCTGCTCCGAGGACCACGACATTTGCAGGCGTCACGGTTCCAGCAGCAGTCATTAACAACGGGAAAAATCTCGGCGAAAGTTCTGCAGCAACCAACGCAGCGCGATATCCAGCGCAGAGCGCCTGCGAGGTCAGTGCATCCATTGATTGCGCGCGTGAGATACGTGGCACCAACTCTAACGAAAAGGCGGTTGCACCAGCTTTTGCTGCTGCACCAATTGAATCAAGTGATTGGTTGGGGGAGAGGAAAGAGATAGTTATCGCCCCTTTTTTCACCGATGCAAATTGGGCAGCGGTAAGTGGATTAACCGAGAGAATTACATCTGCACTTGAAATTCCAGTGGCTGAGACGATCTCTGCTCCTACAGCAGTGAACGAGGCATCATCTGCTTGAGCATGTACACCTGCACCGTTCTCAACTGCCACAGTAAAACCAGCGCGGATATATTTCGACACCACATCAGGAACGATTGCAACTCTTCGTTCACCAGATTTTCCTTCGCGCGGGACAAAGATATGCATGGCTACCTTCCTGCGCTGTTGGGGGATGAGGCGGCGCCTCGTAAATCTCGATTAATTAAATGGTAGAGCACAGCCTGGATGGTTGTCCTTCTGTGATACGCCTGACGCCAAACAACTGATTTGGGGCCATCAATAACCTCCGCCGACACCTCTTCACCGCGGTGTGCAGGTAGGCAGTGCATAAATATGGAGTCTGAGGCAGTGAGGTCGAGAATTTTTTTGGTTACGGCAAATTCAGATAGGTCACGCAATTTCGCTTCACGCACGCTCTCTGCATCTCCCATAGACATCCATACATCGGTATAGAGCACGCTCGCACCGCGGGCAGCCGCTTCGGGGTCGTTCGTCAATTCGATAGTTCCACCATGTGAGTTTGCAATCTTTTGCGCACGTTCGATAACAGAGGTGTCTGGCGCCCATGTTCCTGGTGGGGTCGCAATAGTCACATGAGCGCCCAAAGTCGCGCCCATCAGCATCCATGCATTCGCCATGTTATTTCCATCGCCAAGGTAAGTGAACTTTCGTCCAGTTATCTTCTTCCCGAAAACTTCGCGAATAGTCACCCAGTCAGCGAGAAGTTGCGTCGGATGATCTACATCAGTGAGAGCATTGATGACCGGAATACTTGCCCATGTTGCAAATTCTGAAACTTCACTTTGTGCGTACGTTCTAATAATGAATGCTTTTGCAAATGCGCTCACTATCCGCGCAGTGTCAGCAATCGTTTCACCACGACCAATTTGCAACTCATCACCACGGACGAAGATTGGAGTGCCACCGAGGTGTGCCACCGCGGTCTCCGATGCCAGGCGGGTGCGCGTTGATGCTTTATTCATATATATAACGACGCTCTCGCCCGCAAGAAAATTCGATTCTGATAGTGGCTTTACAGCAAAACGTGCGGCAGTCTCCAAGAGCAATTCGAGGTCATCACGGGAGAGCGCATCTGAGCCGACCAGGTCTTTCAGGTGCCCGCTAGTTGCTGCCATAAGGAGAAGGGTACGCCTCGAACCTCTAGGCTTGCACCATAAGGCCTAGCCGTTAGCTGCGACAGTTCGGAACGTTGCAGATTCGGATGAGATTTTGCAGACGAGATTTAGCGAGATCTAGTGAGATTTAGGGGGAGCAGTTCGTGGGGATTCGAGAGCGCCTGGGATCGATTATTGATAGTGCGCCAAAAACTAAGCACACCGGAACTGATGATGGTGATCACGAGCGATTCTCACACTACGCGGATAAGGCAAAGATTGTTGAATCAGCAGTGACAGGTAAACCCATACGTGCGCTCTGCGGTAAGAAGTGGATTCCATCGCGAGACCCACAAAACTTTCCAATCTGCCCAACATGCAAAGAGATTCACAGTCGTTTGAAGCAGTGATACTCCTATCATGTCTAGCATGAGAAAAGTGCGAAAGTACCTTGGAGCACTTCTCACTTTTAATTTATTTATATTGTTAACACCAATAGCAATTCAGGCACACGCTGCCAATCCCACGCCTTCTGTTGCCACTCCTGCTGCCAGTCCCGTTGCCAGTCCCACTGACCCCACGCCAGCAGCTACCAACTCAGTAACTGCAACATCGTCTGGAAATAAGCCCGCACGAAAGATCTACACCGGCTGGATTCCTTATTACAGCGTTCGCAGTGGAGTCGCTCGCACAATCGCTTACAAAGAGATGATTGGTGAGGTCTCCCCATTCTGGTACTCACTCACGAGTTCGAAAACAATCAAGAATCAATTTACGTCGGCTAATCCATCGCTAAAAATGGCAGAGCAGGTACAACTACTTCGATCTCAAGGAATAAAAATTCTTCCTGCAATCACCGATGGCACCAAGAAATTAGTTTTGTATGGATATCTTTCAAAAGAAAGCACGCGTAAAGAGGTAGTCTCGACTATAACCAAGTTAGTAGTAACGAATAACTTTGATGGCATCGATCTTGATCTTGAAGGATTTGCTTTTGTTGATGGTTCATCTTCTTGGGCTAAGACAAAACCAGTATGGACACTTTTTATCTCTGAATTATCAGCAAGCTTACGTGCGAATGACAAATTATTATCGGTAACTACACCTGTCCTATTCGATCCAAAAACTGGCCGTAAGGGCTCTTATTTTGTTTACGACTGGCCAGGAATTGCCCCATACATTGATCGCCTTCGAATCATGTCGTACGACTATTCAGTAGGAAAACCTGGTCCGATTGGCCCGCTCGAGTGGACGGAAGCTGCGCTTAAATATGCAATCTCAGTAATTCCTGCATCGAAAGTTTGGGTGGGCATTCCGGGGTATGGCAGAGACTGGGTGACCAAGATCGAGGGAACATGCCCAAAGAATGTTGCATCGTTAATTAAGCCTGGTGCAAAGGCTGCCGTTTTTGATGCGGCGAAGGGTTCTGACTTGGCGCTCTCCTATGGAACGACTCCGGTTTACGACGCAACGCGCGGTGAGGCCTCCTTTAAGTACCAAAAAACCTATAACGGTGTGAACGGAGCTGGCGAGCCAGTCTCATGCACGGCATCACGCACTGCTTGGTATCAAGATAAACGTGCTTACCTTGCGCGTGCAGAGTTTGTCACAAAATATCGAATTGGTGGCCTGGTCCAGTGGACTTTGAGTCAGGCTAGTAGCGATGCGGTTAATGGAATTTTGGAATTTGCCCGGACAATTGGACCTGATGTTGTTGTGGCAACACTTAAAGAAAGTGAGTTGGCAACGGATTATGGTGCAACTCAAAGAATTACCGCTTTCTTCTCTCTAAAAGATAAAAGCCCAATTGAAAATCTAGATGTAATTTTTCAATTTAGAAGAAAGAATGATGAAACGTGGAAAGATCTTTCTTCCACCAAAACAGAAAAAGACGGCTCGGCAGAGATTGATCTAATTGTTGGTAGCGCATTATCTTTCCGCGCAATCACCATCGAGAGCTGGGAGCGCATGGCTAGCGAGAGCGCAATCGGCACCATCAAAGTGACTCGGTCGCTAGCAGTTCAGGCGCCGGCTTATGCAAAGGTAGGAGAACCTTTGGAGATTCTCGCTCAACTAGCGCCACGCGAGGGCGTGGTGACGCTGCAGGTTAAAGGAGAATCTGGCTGGCGAAATTTAGATTCTGGTTCAGTTTCTGAGTTAAATGGTGGCTATTTATTTATCGTCTACCCTAGATCACGAGGGTTTATGAATTTTCGGGTTACCGTTGCGGCAAGCGAAAAATACAATGGCTCTCAAGGAGAACCATTTGCAGTACTTATCCGGTAAGGATAGGAGGCGTAGTGAGAATGAAGTCAACCACGGAAGTTACGCCCTCTGATTCAGTTGAGGAATTTCTCCGAACGCTTCATGACAAAGTTTGGGTCACAATAGTTTGGGATGATCCAATCAATCTCATGTCATACGTCACCCATGTTTTTATGACTGTCTTTGGATACTCTCGGAGCAAAGCGCATGAATTGATGCTTCAAGTGCACAATGATGGGAAAGCGGTTGTGAGTTCAGGAACGCGCGAAGAGATGGAACATGATGTGGCCATGCTCCACGAATATGGCTTGTGGGCCACCTTGCAAAAGAGCGAATGAGATAGGCGCGCGAATGAGTGGATTTTCACGGAAACGCAATGGCGAGATACTCGCAACCTTCTCCCACTACGAGGGCGCGATTCTCAAGAGTCTTACAGAGCAGATTCTTGAATTACTGGGAGAGGGAGATGCACCTGCAGATCCCCTTCTAGCCGTCGTGGGTATCTCAAGTAACGATTCACTACCTGAGGATCCTGTACTCGCCCGGCTCCTTCCTGATGCATATAAAGATGAGCGAGACGCTGCTGAATTTAGGCGATATACCGAACATAGCGCTCGCGAAAAAAAGCGATCACATGCACATGCAATTCGGGATATTTTGATGGAACACCTTGGTGATCATGCCCTTGATTTAACGGCGCCTGGTTTAAATAAGCGAGAAGAGCTCCACTTCATTTTGCCTGAAGAGAAAGCTCAGATGTGGCTGATGGGCTTGAACGATATGCGCCTAGCCCTTGGGACGAGATTAAACGTTACTGCCGATGCGCAAGAGAGATTTGCGGCAATGAGCGATGAGAACCCCGATAAAGGAATCTTTAATTTATTTGCCTGGTTAGGTTGGCTACAAGAAATATTGATAGATATTTTAAGTGCGGATGTAGAGAGATAAATAAAATAAAAGAACCGGACAGGTTTCCCTGCCCGGTTCTCACTAGTCGTAACTAGAATTGAGAGAAGATTTACTCTTCCTTCATTCCTTCTGCAGCAGACTTCATACGAGCGATCTTGTAGATCGTGAGTCCGAAGACGCACTTCGCCAAGATATCCGCAACGGTGTAGCCAGTCTGGCGCCATACGAATGCATCAGTCGCACCGATATCGAAGAGCGGGAACATGTAGGAAATTGGATACACGCCCCATGTCGCGATGAGAAGAAGTCGTAGACGACCAACTGTTGCTGCAACTCCTGCTGGTTGACGCTCGAGTGATGCGCCAAGTTCGCGGAAGAGTACATAAAGGATGTAGAGGAATGGAATTGTTGAAAGAACGCCCCATAGAATCTTGGTGTTGTTGTCCATGGAGATTTCTCCTGGGTAACCAAGACCAATCATCAATGCAGATGCAATGACGAGACGGTTTGTTAGTGAGGAAGCAACTTCCTTTGCAAGCGCCAATACAGCGATTGCTTCAACAAGAAGTAGTGGCACAGTAAGAATCCAGTCCACATAGCGGTAGCCCTCATTGAAGGCATTGTTTGCACCGCGGACAGTGATGCTGTATCCGTCGCCTGCAGCTTCGTGGAATGAATTGAAAATTCTCCAGTAGTGGTAACCGGCAATGAAGGTAACCATTGAGGAGAGGACAAGAGCCTTGCGGTACTTCGGGAGTACACGTGGTTGTGAAACCAATGTGTACACGGTGCATGCGATCATGCTGATGAGGCCAAAGGAGAGGACGTTATAGATCCAGTTAAATTGGCCCTCGGTTAATGCGACAGCATTTGACATAGAGTGAATGCCTTCCGTTGTTGGATACCTGCAGGCTGTTTGGCTCGCAGGAAGCTTCTCAGTGAGCCAGGCCCCGATATCAACGGTCTGCCTTCCTGAGAAACTTATTAAGGACAAGGGTGAGGCCTCAAAGAGGCAATCGCAACCTCTATAGCCCTATTTAGATAAACTTTTTTTATAAATAATCCGACAAATCGGACATTCGATGGGCGCAACTCCGTTCTTCCAGCTCGCCCCGTACCCTTGCCTCATGGTTTTGAAGATCAGTTCGGAGTTAGTGGCAGCGCTCTGGGAGCACTCGGAGCGGGAGCACCCCATTGAGGCATGTGGCGTAATTGCCGGAAGCGTGAGCGACCGGCGCCCGGCTCGCCATATCCCTATGGAGAATTCAGCCTATTCGCCAACCTTTTATGAGTTTGAGTCGAAGGCGCTCCTTGCCCTCTATCGAGAGCTCGACGATCGTGATGAGGTTCCGGTCGTGATCTATCACTCGCATACCTCCACGGAGGCATATCCCTCGCGGACCGATATCGCCTATGCGGGCGAACCCGATGCGCATTACGTCCTGCTCTCTACTCGCGAAGAGATTGCATCTAGAAGTGAATTCCGTTCCTTTCGCATTGTGAATGGCGAAGTAAGTGAGGAGCCAGTCGAAATCATTGGCGATTAGCAGATAGGAACTCTCTGCGAGATAATAAGTAGATGAGCGCCGCTAGCAGTAACGCGATTGAGGTTCGCATTCCAACGATTTTGCGTCCCTATACAGGTGGCTCGAAAACTGTGACTGGCCATGGCGCAACCCTACGAGAGTTGATTGCAGATCTTGGTAAACAATTTAACGGACTCGATGAGCGACTAATGGAAAATGGAGCGTTACTTCGCTTCATCAACGTTTATGTCAACGATGAGGATGTCCGGTTTATTGGTGGACTTGATCTTGCGCTGAGCGCTGGCGACAACGTAACTATTCTTCCCGCCGTTGCAGGTGGTGCGGACCACTGTGGCGCGATTTAACTCGCTCGTAGAATCAGTTGGACGTACCCCGTTAATCGGATTACCAAAACTTTCACCGGCACCAAATGTTCGCTTGTGGGCGAAAATGGAAGATCGCAATCCAACTGGATCGGTTAAAGATCGCGCTGCGCTCTACATGATTGAAAAAGCTGAAGCCGAAGGTCTACTAAAACCTGGTTCAACGATATTAGAGCCTACTTCAGGAAATACTGGAATTTCACTCGCGATGATTGCCAAATTACGTGGCTATCAAATGATCTGCGTGATGCCAGAGAACACATCAGTTGAACGTCGGCAGTTACTTGAAATGTGGGGAGCAAAAATTATTTCCTCACCTGCCGCTGGAGGTTCAAACGAAGCTGTTCGAGTGGCGAAAGAGTTAGCAAAAGAGAATCCCACCTGGGTCTTTCTCTATCAATATGGAAATCCTGCAAACTCGGAGGCGCACTTCCACGGTACTGGCCCTGAACTTTTAGAGGATTTACCAACAATCACACACTTTATTGCCGGACTTGGTACAACTGGAACTTTGATGGGCACCGGGCGCTTTTTCCGCCAACATAAACCAGATGTAGAGATTATTGCAGCAGAACCGCGCTACGGTGAATTGGTTTATGGACTGCGAAATATTGATGAAGGCTTCATTCCCGAACTATTTGATCCAACAGTCCTCACTCGAAGATTCTCTGTGGGCGCCCATGATTCAGTAAAGCGAGTGCGTCAGCTCCTTGATGAGGAGGGAATTTTTGCTGGGATTTCAACTGGCGCAATCTTGCACGCTGCAATCGGTATTGGTAATGAAGTTGTGAAGAGCGGTAAGAGCGCAGACATTGCCTTCATTCTCTGTGATGCAGGATGGAAATATCTCTCGACCGGTATTTACCACGGCGATATTTCTGAGGCGGAAGAACGCCTAGAAGGACAACTTTGGGCTTAGGCTCCTCCTATGAGTTCGCTGACTGGTGATCCGAACGCCCCGATTGGTGTGTTTGACTCTGGCGTCGGAGGGTTAACGGTCGCACGTGCGATTCTCGACCAACTTCCCAACGAACCGATTTTGTATGTAGGTGATACTGCTCGCGGCCCGTATGGTCCGCGCCCGTTGGCAGAGGTCCGTTCCTTCGCATTGGAAATCATGGATAACTTGGTGGATCAAGGCGTGAAAGCAATTGTGATTGCATGTAACACTGCAAGCGCTGCAATGCTTCGAGATGCGCGGGAGCGTTACAGCATTCCTGTAATTGAAGTTATTCAACCTGCCGTTCGGCGCGCGGTAGCAGCAACTCGCAATGGCAAGGTTGGCGTGATCGGTACGCAAACAACAATTGATTCTCGAGCGTATGTGGATGCCTTTGCCGCTGCACCTCATTTGCAAATTACTGCAATACCTTGTCCGCTCTTTGTCTCTTATGTTGAGCGCGGTGAAACTTCTGGTCAAGAGATTCTTAAGATTGCTCAAGGATATTTAAAGCCGATTATTGAAGCGGATGTCGATACCTTGGTTCTAGGTTGCACCCACTATCCGTTACTCACGGGAATTATTTCTTACGTTGTTGGTGAGAAAGTGACGCTTGTCTCGAGCGCTGAGGAGACTGCGAAAGATCTCTATCGAACTCTTGCTGATGCCGGGCTCGAACGAACAGATCACACAACTCCACCAACACATCGATTTCTTGCCACAGGCGACACTCGAACTTTTTCTGCGCTCGCGCGACGTTTTCTCGGTCCGGAAGTTCGATCAGTGGATACGCTTACATTATGAGCTCACCAGCACGGATTGATAGCAGAGCGAATAATCAACTGCGTGAGGTTCGCTTTACTCGCAATTGGTCAACACATCCCGAAGGTTCAGTTCTCGTTGAGTTTGGAATGACTCGAGTTCTCTGCACGGCATCTTTTACTGAGGGAGTACCGCGATGGATGCAGGGCCAAGGTAAGGGATGGGTTACAGCTGAGTATTCGATGTTGCCACGCGCTACTCATACCCGTTCTGATCGGGAGAGCGTTAAAGGAAAACTTGGAGGCAGAACCCAAGAAATCTCCCGATTAATCGGGCGTTCACT
>JBEGVX010000082.1:0-7492 GCA_041178105.1 Actinomycetota bacterium | reverse complement strand
CCCACGTTCAATTTTGACCGGGCTAACAAAATGTTCATGTAAGTGGTCAACAAATTCAATGACACGCGCATCGTTCTCACCAGAAACTGCAACGTAATCAAACATTGAGAGATGCTGCACTAGCTCACAGAGACCGACTCCACCAGCGTGCGGGCAAACCGGAATTCCAAATTTCGCTGCCATCAAAATATTTGCAATATTTTCGTTTGGTCCAGCGACTCGAGTTGAATCAATCTGCATGAATGAGAACGCTCCAAGTTGAAGCATCTGTTTGAAAATAATTCTGTTTTGCACATGCTCACCAGTAGCCACCCGAATTGGAGCAATAGCCTTTGCAATTGTGGCATGACCAAGTGCATCATCTGGTGATGTTGGTTCTTCGATCCAGTAGAGATCAACGCTCTTATCACGTAGCTCGTTTAGCCAGGCAATTGCTTCATCGACGCTCCACACTTGGTTGGCATCAATTGCAAGGCGAACATTTGGACCAACTGCTTCGCGTGCGAGTTTCAAACGTCTTTTATCATCGGCAATTGAGCCGCCACATTTCAATTTAATGAGTGTAAATCCATCAGCAACCGCTTCCTTTGCCAGACGGACCATCTTTTCATCGGAGTATCCAAGCCAACCAGGTGAGGTCGTGTAGGCCGGAATTCCAGACTTCAATAGTTTTGCTTTCCGCTCAGCTTTAGTTCCCTCTGCTCTTTTAAGAATCTCAAGCGCCTCAGCTGGTGTGAGCACATCACGGATATAACGGAAATCCACGAGTGAAACAATTTCTTCCGGGCTCATATCTGACAAAACTTCCCAAAGCGGTTTGCCTTCGTACTTTGCCACGAGGTCCCAAAGCGCTGTCAGTACCGCACCAACAGCCATATGAGTTAAGCCCTTTTCTGGTCCGAGCCAACGGATCTGTGAGTCACTTACCAACTCCCGAGCAATTCCACCTAGAGAGCTCTTCAACTCTCCAACTTTCATTCCAACCACTTTGGGTGCGAGCAACTCGATAGTTGCACATTGCAATTCAGTTCCTCGACCAAGAGTGAAGGCAAATCCATGCCCTGAGATACCAGAATCTGTTTCTAAAATGAGATAGGCAGCAGAATAATCAGGATCTTTATTCATAGCGTCAGATCCATCGAGAGATTTTGAGGTAGGGAATCGAATATCTGCGATGTGAAAGCCGGTAATTATTGCCATGAGACCCTTTCGCTTTATGAGAAAAATCCTATACGATTCCGCCATGTCACGCCATAATCAAAAAATTTCATTAAAGCGAACTCCACTTGAAATTACACGTTTGGGTCTTGGGACTGCACCACTTGGGGGAATGTTTACTTCCGTAGCGGAGCAAGATAGCGACGATCTCATCGCAACAGCTTTCGAGCTTGGTATCAATTACTTTGATACCGCACCACTTTATGGTTATGGCCGATCTGAAGTGCGACTTGGTCGAGCGCTCCGTGCAGCAAAACAAAATTTCGTTCTGTCAACAAAGGTTGGACGAGTACTAAATCCAACTTCGAACTCCGATAGGGAGTTCTTCAAAGACGCTGATCCAACTAAAGAGTCTGTTTATGATTGGAGTGCAGACGGCGTTAAGCGCTCAATAAATGAGAGCCTCGAACGTCTGGGCTTAGATCACATCGATATGGTTTTGCTTCATGATTGCGAAGACTTTCTCAAACAGACTATAAGCGAGGCTTATCCGGTTCTCGATAGTTATCGTTCACAGGGAATCATTAAGGCAGTTGGTATGGGCCTTAATCTTTGCGCTCCATCAGTAAAAGTCATGAAAGAAACAGATCTTGATTGCGCTTTAATAGCTGGCCGTTACACACTTCTCGATCAAGAAGCCCAAGAAGGGTTATTCCCATTAGCCCTGAAGAAAAATGTTTCGATGATCATTGGTGGCGTCTATAACTCAGGAGTTTTAGCTAATCCAGTAAAGGGAGCGTCGTACAACTACGCCCCAGTCAGTGAGGATCTGCTCGACCGCGCATTGGCAATCAAGGCATTCTTAGCTGAGCGAGGAATTTCTCTCACTGCTGCTGCGATTCAGTTCCCACTTCGCCATCCTGCGGTGACCACTGTCCTTACAGGTTCGCGTAGCGCAGCTGAACTTCGCGCAAATGTGGCCGATTTTGATGCTGATATTCCAGATTCTGTATGGAGCGAACTTGAATCAAGCGGGCTGATTAAGCCGCTATCCCTGAGTTAGTTTGGCAGAATCCTTCGCAAAGTCATTGCTCCATGTAGAGAAGAGCGCTGTTGCTTTCAATATCGCATCATTGGCGCGCTTAACCATCTTTTCATCATTCTTTTTTATTGCTGGAGCGTAGAGATTTATCGCACTTGTATACGCTTTGATGAATTTTCTAAGCGTGACATCTGATTTCTTATACCCTTGAGATACTTTAATTTTTGAGAACTTCACTAATGCAGCTTTCACCAAGTTGTCTGCGGCGACCGCCTTCTTCATCCATGCTTTGTATTCAGAAGATCCGAATTTATTGGGGGCAGCTTGATATGTATCGCCCCATGTTCCAATGGCATCTGAGAACTCCTGAGTTAATTGGCCAGCAGTTTGGGCATATTTCGCATCACCTTCATTTAGTGCCGCGAAAGAAGGAGTCGCAATCGATAGAAGTAACGCGAGAATGACTACAAGGGATTTAACTCTGTTTCTCATTACTTCAGACTACCGGAATACTCTCTTATTCATAAGTAGAGCCGCAGCGCTCAGGTAAGCCGCTGCGATTCCAAGTGGCACAACAGATGTGAGCCCACTTGTAGGGAGAACGAGTGCACATAGCAACGCTCCAGAAACGATAGCGCCATTGACTACTACATCATAAACGGCAAAAACTCGTCCCCTAAAGATGTCATTTGTTCTCTGTTGCACAATCGCATCATTTGTTACTTTCACCGCTTGGCCAGCCATGCCGGTACAGAAACCCATAATGAGGAGCGTTATTTTATTTTGTGCAAAAGCGAAAATTATCGGCGTTATCGCTGCTGCTGTCATGGCGCAGCGGCTCCAAATAAAGCGATCAATAAAACGTGTGACAGGTGGAGTAATTACCGCGCCAAGTGTGATGCCAATCCCGGAAACTACTAATGCGAGAGCAAAACCACCCAAACCAGCATCAGGATTTCCAGCATCATTAAAAGTGTTTCGCTCAAGAATAAGCGCCATTAATGTGAGCGCAGTTAAACCACCGCGCTGAATTGCGACAACCAATATTGCAACAAAACTAGTTTGTCTCTCCCGCAGATATTTAAATCCTTCGCGCATTTCGTTGAAACCTTCATACCAGGCGGGGGCTACTTGATGTGGCTCGGGGCCGAGTTCATCTACTCGCATGCGAAGTGCAAGTAGCGCAGCCGCGAGATAGCCCAGCGATGCAACTGCTACTAAGAGAGCATCTGCTTGATCGGGGCTAGCTAAGAGGTTGAAGATTTTGCGTAGCCCAACCCCGAGCCCACCACCAAGAACAATCGCAAGAGTCCCACCAGTGACACTTAAGGCATTCGCGCCAATGAGATTACTTTCGCTGACCAATCGTGGAGTTGCAGCAGAGAGACCTGCGAGAATCAATCGGTTTAACCCAAACGAAACCAATACGGTGAGAGTAAGAAGCACGCCAGTATTTCCAAGTAATAAGACGCATGCAACAAAAATTAACGTGAGAGCACGGAGTGAATTTGCATACAAAAGAATTTGCCGCCGCGAGTATTTATCAAGAACTGTTCCAACGATGGGGCCAACAATTGAATAAGGAAGGAGAACTACCGCAAAGGCAATTGCAGCGCTTTGTGCGCTAGCTGCCCGCTCTGGCGAAAAGAGCAGGAACGCCGCTAATGCACTCTGGTAGAGACCATCAGTTCCTTGACCCATCCATCGGATAGCAATTAATCGCCAGAAGCGACCAAAGTGCGGCAACCACTCAGGTCGCGAAGGTGCGGTGAGCTTTGCCATGTGGCCAAGCCTAGAGTGTATTTTGAGATTACCCTTATCCCATGTGGTCGCAACGTTCGATAATCGACTATTCGCTCCAGAAGCGAGCGACGATTTTCAATTTTTTGAAGAACGCCTTTCATGGCACCACAAGTGATCCAACGGATGCCGACCCATATCTCTTCAAAGCAGCGAAATTTCATGGAGAAGAGACAGAACGGGATTGCCCATTATGCCGTCGAGAGAAATTAGTTGAGCTCAATTACATTTTTGGAGATGAGTTGGGCCAGTACTCAGGTCGATTAAAGTCAAATAAAGAGTTAGAAGAACTTGAGAATGAACATGGCGAATTTCGAGTCTATGTTGTCGAGATCTGCCAACGATGTCGATGGAACCATCTCCATACCTCCTACTTGCTGGGGGATGGCCGTTCACGTAAACCGCCTCGAAAGGTACGGACCCTCGAGGATGAAGATTTCGCGAAATAATCAGTAACCTTCTCTTATGGCCAACTCAACGAAGGGTTCAAGACGGAAAGTTTCACTTAAGCGTCTTGCGCTTCGTTGGCTACTTTTCCTGGGCGGGCTTGGGTTCTTTGCGGGATCGGTACTTCTTGTTTTCGCCTATTTCACAGTTCAAATACCCGATCCAAACTCTTATGTAACAAGTCAGGCGACAATCTTGACTTACGACGATGGCTCCGAATTTGCTCGGATTGGTGCGCAGAATCGAACGAGCGTTCCGCTGGGAAAAATACCTCTTGATCTTCGCCATGCAGTGCTTGCCGCAGAAAATCGAAATTTCTATCGCGAACATGCAATTAGCCCTACTGGAATAATTCGCGCACTATTTAACATGGCACGCGGTGGTGCTGTTCAAGGTGGTTCGACGATTACTCAGCAATATGCAAAGACAGCTTTCTTAACTCCAGATCAGACCATCAAGAGAAAAATTAGAGAATTAATCATCGCTATAAAATTAGAGAACACAATGACAAAGGATGAGATTCTTGAGAACTATCTCAATACAATCTATTTTGGTCGTGGCGCATATGGCGTGGAAACTGCAGCGCAAATGTATTTTGGAAAGAGCGTTCGCGACTTAACTTTAAGACAATCTGCAGTACTTGCCTCGGTTTTACGTTCACCTGGTTACTACGATCCAGGTCTTCGCGATGGCAATGCCGAGCGATTGGCCGCGCGATACCGATACACCTTGCGCGGAATGGTCTCAGCGGGCTGGGCTGATAAGAAGTTACTTGAGAATCTTGAGATGCCGAAAGTTCAACTTCGATCTAAAACAGGCATTCTTGCCGGTCCAAAAGGCTATCTCGTCGCTGCGGTACAGAAAGAGTTAAATGCATTGGGCTTCTCTGACGAGAAATTGATGGTAGGTGGATTACGAGTCACCACTACTCTCAACAGGAAGGCCCAAGAAGCTGCCGTATTTGCAGTAAATAAAGAGGCGCCAAAACAAGCACCCGATGATTTACATATTGGCCTAGCAGCCGTTCGCCCTGGTACTGGTGCAATCTTGGCAATGTACGGCGGCCCTGACTACGTGGAGCGGCAGTTAAATAATGCCACGCAAGGCATAACCCAAGCTGGATCGAGCTTTAAACCATTTGCCCTAGTCGCTGCGCTTGAAGCTGGAATCTCTATCGATACGGTGTGGAATGGAAAATCACCGCAGACTTTTGACGACAACGGAAAACCTTATGAAGTGGCAAATTACGGGAAGAAATCTTTTAAGAATCTCACTTTGTTAGAAGCCACTGAGAAGTCAGTTAATACCGTATACGTTCCCCTTGGAATCGCGGTTGGACCAGAGAAAGTCATCGATGCTGCTCGCCGAGCGGGCATTCCAGAGAAAGTGGAGATGGTGCCAACTCCATCGGTGGTCCTAGGCGTTGCAAGTCCTCACGTACTTGATGTCGCTAATTCCTATGCGACTTTTGCGGCACAGGGTGTTTACGCAAAACCTTTCATAGTTGTTGAAGTAGGTAATCGAAATGGCGGCGTGCTCTTTAAAGCTAACCCGCAAGGACAAGAAGTTTTCTCAAAAGAGGTGATGGCCGACCTAACGTATGCGCTACAGAACGTTGTGAAATTTGGATCTGGCTTTGCCGCTCAGAAGTTAGGGAGACCAGCAGCGGGAAAAACGGGAACCAGCCAAGAGAATAGCTCAGCGTGGTGGAATGGTTATACGCCTCAAATTGCTGCATCAGTTGCCTTCTATCGAGATGATTCGACAGAGTCACTTCGAGGAATTGGTGGGATGCGCACACTTACCGGTGGATCTTTCCCTGCGCGAATCTGGACTGAGTTTATGAAAGGAGCGCTAAAAGGTGAGCCAGTATTAGATTTTCCAGAGCCAGTCTTCATTGGAGAAGATGCGCTCGCCGATGGTTCGATTTATAGCCTCATTCCACGGCCGCCCGGTTTTGAAGATACAACAACCCCAGCAGTCACCCCTGCTCCTACACAAACTCCACAATCTAGTTCTTCTGCACCCACGCCTGCGCCTTCTTCATCACCAACCAAATCTGGTAATTAATGCGGATTCGTTCAGTTGCACTGAGCGCAATAATTCTTACTCTCTTTTCGGCGACGTTAAGTTATTTGAAGTTTGCGCGATGTGTTGATACTGGATGGATATCGCCGGCCGTCTATCAATTAGGTTGTTATACCGACATCACAGCGCTATATGACGCTCGTGGATTTGCTGTAGATAAGTGGCCATATGGTTCGGGAAGTAATTCACTGGAATATCCGCTCCTTTCGGGAATCGGAATGTGGTTCATCGCACTTCTGACAAAAGATGGATCAGCTGGGCTACACCAATTTTTCTACCTCAATATTTTTGCTATTTCAATTATTTATTTATCCTTACTGTATTTAACGACAAGAATTGAACGTAAGAGCGCTCTTGTATTGGCGATATCGCCTGCAGTAATTTCTGCCTTATTCATCAATTGGGATATCTGGGCTATTACGCCGATGATTGCAGCCTTCTATCTACTAAATAAACATTTGTATCGAATATCTGGAGCGTTACTTGCAGTCAGCATCTTTCTCAAATTCTTTCCAGTTATTTTCGTCGTTCCGATTCTATTTTTTATATGGCGTCGACCTTTAGCTCGAGCACCCTTCTTGCAGGGGTTATTCATCTCCACTCTTCTTTTCAATATTCCTTTTATTTTGAGCGATCCGAGCGGATGGGCAAAGTTCTATATTTTTAATTATCAAAGAGGCGTTGATTTTGGCTCTCTTTGGTACCTGATTTCACTCAAGGGATCATGGATATCGGAATTAAATTGGATAGCAACGCCAGTAGTTTTGGCTCTCCTATTCATGGTTTATTTCCGATATCGAAACGATCTAATGGGAAGCATTTATCTTGCGTCGGTAATTTTTTTCACGTTAAATAAAGTGTATTCACCTCAGTATGTACTCTGGTTAACAGTTATCTCACTTCTCTTCTTTCCCAAAACTCGAATTTTTTATCTGCTCTTTGCGATATGGCAGAGCG
>JBEGVX010000081.1:0-3303 GCA_041178105.1 Actinomycetota bacterium | reverse complement strand
GCAACTCTTCACGTGCATCACGCAGGGCTGCCTCGCGAATGAGTTCGCAGATCAGCTGCTGAATATTCTGATCGCTCTTCATATCCGTTGGATAGAAAGCTGGGCCTTCAGGGAGCGCATCTCCGATTAGCTTTTCGAGCAGATTAATCTGATCGTGGATTGCCGCCGAAATTGGCACAATCTCATCCCATGTAAATCCTTGAGCTAGCTGATTCACGCCTAGCAGTCGCGTAGCTAAATTCTTCTTGGAGACTAAATCTGTCTTGGTGACAAGCGCAAATTTCTTGGCACGTGGGTACTTAGCAATTTCAGCTGCTAGAAAAATATCTCCAGCACCTGATGTTTCATCAGCAGGTAAGCACATCATCACAATATCGACAGAATCTAAACTCTGATTCACTACCGCGTTAAGACGAAATCCAAGGAGTGTCTTAGGCTTATGAATTCCTGGGGTATCCACCAGCACGGCTTGGTAGGCCTCGTTATTGACGATGCCACGAATGGCATGGCGGGTGGTGTTTGGGTGCGGAGATGTAATTGCAATCTTGCTACCCACAAGAGCGTTAATGAGAGTTGATTTTCCAGTATTTGGGCGGCCGACAATTGCGACAAACCCAGAACGGAAATTACTCATGGGCTTATTCTCTCATTACATCGATGAAGAACCTAAAGAGCCGATATCAATTCGCAAGCATCGGCAACAGATGTCACAAGTTCGGCAGCTCTCTCGCCAATCAGGCGATGGCAACCTTCAGATGAAGGTGAATTTATCGGACCTGGTATCGCCATCACTGGTCGCAGCAATTGAGCTGCATCTCGAGCTGTACGAAGTGATCCGCTTCGAAACGCCGCTTCCACCACCAGCGTGCTCTGCGAGAGCGCTGCAATGATGCGATTGCGTGTCAGAAAACGATGTGGCAGCGCAGGAACTCCGGGTACTACCTCACTAATAATCGCTCCGTTCTCGCAGATTTCATCGAAAAGACGAGAGTTACCTGATGGATAAGGCGTATCAATTCCTGATGCAATAACTGCAATGGTGCGACCTTCGGCAACTAAAGCGCCGCGATGCGCCGCTGAATCAATCCCGTATGCACCTCCACTGATAATGTCCCATTCGCGATCAACAAATCCTGCAGCAAAATCTCCTGCAATACGGGTTCCATACGGAGTCGGATTGCGGGTGCCAACGATCGCAAGTGAAGGGTTGGTGAAGAGATCTCTGCGCCCCTTAACAATTAGCGCAATCGGCGGAGATTCCAGATCATCAACGCGAATTGGCCAATCAAGATCTTCAGGGGTAAGTAGATGTGCACCTGCAGCAGAGATTTTGGAGAATTCGTTATCAGCATTGAAGTTACTCACTTTATCGATGATCTTGGCATATTTAATTGGGTCATATGCTCGCCTAATAATTTTGGCGTGGACTTCTTCGACTCCATGGCTAAAAATTTCTCGAGTCCAGAAGTGTGTGCCTGGTTCGATGGCCACCATCAGCGCTAGGCGTTGAGCAGCGACGTTCATAGCTCTGAGCCCTCGCGAAGTGCATAAGCTCGCTGCACATCGGCAAGCGTTGGAGTTTCATGCTTGCTCAAATCAGCCAAAGTCCAAGAAAGACGAATGACCTTGTGGAGTCCACGTGCAGTCAAGCGTTCGCGATCTAACTCATCATGCAGAAAGTTCATAGCGGCTCGCTCTGGCTTGTAGGTATTGCGAAGTTCGCGTGCTGGTATCTGTGCGTTAAGTTTCCAGGGCTGATTTGCAAATCGGGCAGCGGCTGCTGCACGCGCTGCGATAACGCGCTGGCGAATTACTGAGCTGGATTCACCAAGCTCGGTCTGCGCCATTTCTACTCTGCCAACTGGTTCGACGATAACTCGCATATCAATTCGATCCATAAGTGGACCAGAGAGTTTGCCAAGATAACGCCTCACTTGAATAGATGTGCAGGTACAGGCGCGTCCTTTACCGATGAATTTTCCACATGGGCAGGGATTAGCGGCTAGGACTAAGAGAAAGTGCGCTGGAAAAGTTATATTGCCAACGCTTCGAGTAATTGTGATGGTGCCAGATTCAAGTGGCTGACGGAGCGAATCTAGAACACCTACTGCGCATTCGGGTGCTTCGTCGATAAAGAGGACTCCGTGGTGCGCCAAACTGCACGCACCAGGCTTAATAATGTGTGAACCACCACCCACAATTGCAACGCGAGATGCCGTGTGGTGTGGCGAAATAATTGGAGCAAGTCGTGACATAGGTGACCGATCACCGAGACCGCCAGAGATTGAATGAACTGCCGTTACTTCAAGCGCCTGTTCGAGATCTAATTCAGGCAAGATTGTTGGAATCCGCGATGCGATCATCGTCTTGCCAGCACCGGGTGGACCGATAAGAAGTAGATGATGTCCCCCACTGGCAGCTATCTCAGCCGCTTGTCGAGCTTTGCTCTGCCCTGCGACATCAGCAAAATCCAAGTAACCGGCAGTGTCATCTATTTCGAGATCGAGCTCTTGTACTTGTGGTGTAACTCCAGTACGCGCCCACTTAAGAACTTCTTGAAGTGTGGCAAAGGTAAGGACGTCCATCGCACTCATTAACTGCGCCTCTGCTCGATTAGCTGTTGGCACGATGGCGCGACGTATGCCTGCTTTATACGCAGCGATGAGCGCAGGAAGAACGCCACGGACTGCACGAATTTTTCCGTCGAGTGCAAGTTCTCCCAAGATCGTTGTCTGCAGAAAAGGTGATTGTGGCAACGTTTGCTGGGCAATGAGTAGCGCCAGCGCGATTGAGAGATCAAAGCCTGAACCGCTCTTTGGTAACCAGGCGGGTGAGAGCGAGACGGTGACCTTCTTATTGGGCCAAGCTTCACTGCAGTTGGTTAACGCAGCGCGTACTCGATCACGAGATTCAGAGAGCGCCGCATCAGGTAGACCCAATAGCGAGAAACCAGGAAGCCCGTCAGCGATATCAACTTCAATTTCAACGACGCTGCCGGAAAGCCCTAATAGCGCTACCGATTCTGTACGACCGATACTCATAAAATTGCCGCACGATATTCGAGAGTATGCGAACTATCTGCGTTGATGAGGACTGCTGCAACATCAATTGTGTAGTCACATCCCAAACAGCCATGTGTTGCCAGCCATGCCAAGGCTAGGCGTTGCATGCGGTGCGCCTTTTCTTTATTAATCGCTTCGAGAGGATGTCCGAAGGCGAGCGAGCTACGTGTCTTGACCTCAACGAAATGGAAGAGACCATCTGTGCCAAGGGCGATTAAATCGATTTCGCCTTCTCGCACCC
>JBEGVX010000080.1:0-5067 GCA_041178105.1 Actinomycetota bacterium | reverse complement strand
ACTTCTCATCGGTAATGGACAGACCTTGATGATGAAGAACTTTGAGTGGTTGGGAACTGCGCAACCTGCAGGGATTCCACTGCCCATCATCATCTTCTTTATCATCGCAATCATCGGAATTGTCACGCTCCGACGTACACGTTTTGGCCGCTCTCTCTACGCGATCGGCTCCAATCCAAATGCTGCCCGCGTGGTCGGTATTCGAAGCAATCGGATTCTCTTTGCCAGTTTCATTCTCTCTGGCCTTTCCTCTGCTCTTGCCGGAGCGATTTTGACTTCACAACTCTCCGCTGGCGACCCAAATGCTGCCCGAGGCCTTGAACTTGAAGTGATCACTGCGATTGTTCTCGGTGGCGCCAGCCTTGCTGGTGGTCGCGGAACTATGTGGGGAACAATTATTGGTCTAACCACTATCGGAGTTTTGAATAACGGCCTTATTCTTCTCGATGTGCCAACGTTCTGGCAGCGCGTGGCTCAAGGTCTGATGTTGATCTTGGCAGTGTCATTTGACGCAACTCGTGAACGACTGGCAGCTAAACGCAGGTAACGAGAGGAACGAGGGCGAATAATGGAACGGTTACTTTTCTTCATCTATCTCTACGAGGGTAAAGAGGCGGAGTACGACAAACGCCACGATGAGCTCTGGCCCGATATGGCGCAAGCGCTCACTGAGTGTGGTTGGACCAATTACACCCTCTTCCGAAACGGAACTACCGTTGTTGGATATTGCGAGGCCGTGCCCGATGTTGCCACAGCAGCAAAGAAGATGGGCGCAACAGAAGTAAATGCTCGTTGGCAAGAATCATTCAAAGACATCATTCGTCACATCACCGACCGCGAGGGAAATTTACTTTCCTATCGCGAGGTTTGGCATCACGATTAATTCCACTCTCCATCTCACTAGATAGGAACGTTCAATTATGGCCAAGTTAAGAGCAGGATTTATTGGTGCAGGTTCTTGGGCGACAATGGCTCACTTACCAGCGATTTCTAAGCGCGATGAGGTTGAGATTGTCGCCATCTGCCGTAAAGGTGACGACCTACTCAAGAAACTCGCCAATCAATATGGAGCCAAAGTTGCAACCGAGGATTATCAAGATGTCATCAAGCAGGATCTCGACATCATCGTTGTCTCCTCACCATCAGGTCTCCATCATGAACATTCCAAAGCTGCTCTTAATGCAGGTGCTCATGTGCTCTGCGAAAAACCAATGACCATCACGAGTGCAGATGCCTGGGATCTTGTTGATACTGCAAAGAAGAATGATCGCGAACTTCTCTTAAGTTTCGGTTGGAATTACCAGAAGATGATTCAAGATATGTACCTTCAATTGCAGAAAAAGGGTGTCGGCAAACTCGAATCAATGTCGATTCAAATGGCTTCGCAAACTCGTGAACTTCTTAGCAACACCGGTGCCTACCCAGATGCTTCACCAGAGCAGATTCCAGAACAGAGCACGTGGACCGACCCAAGAATTTCTGGCGGCGGATATGGGCAAGCGCAACTTACCCACGCACTTGGTTTAGCGTTCCGTCTCTATCCTGCTCGCGTTAAAGAAGCGATGGCATTTATGGCTGCGCCGCTCAATGCGCCAGTTGATCTCCATGACGCGGTTATTTATCGCTTTGAGGGTGGTGGAATCGGCACCATGTCTGGCGCCTCCGCGCACCTTGGAGCAAATAACAATCACCATGAAGTTGTGGTGCACGTTGTAGGTAGCGAAGGTCAGTTCATCATCGACCTCAATCGATCCTTTGTTTACATACACTACGCCGACGGCACGACCTACCAACCAAATGTTGCTGCTGATGCAGGGCACTACATCTTCTTTGGTCCAGCAAATGCGCTGGTTGATGTCGCACTTGGCGATAAGAGCGCCAATATGGCTCCTGGTGAGCTTGGTGCGATTACGGTCGATGCGCTTGAACTTGCCTATAAGAGCGCTGCTAGCGGCGCTATTGCGAAGCGTTAAGCGCACAACTGCGCAGAACCTCTAGTATCGGGAGTTAATGGCAACGGCAACTCTCACCTACGGGCATGGCACGGAGAATGATTTTCTCCTCCTGCTCGATGAGGCTGACCAAATCCAAGTAGCGCCCGAGGCGATTAAAAAGTTTTGCGACCGCGCGACCGGAATCGGAGCCGATGGTTTTATCCGCATGGTTAAGCGCAACGGTCACTGGTTTATGGATTACCGCAATAGCGATGGTTCTCTCGCCGAAATGTGCGGAAACGGTATTCGCGTGATGGCGAGGTATTTAGTTGATCGTGGACTTCAAGGAGCTGGGTTATTTCCGATTGATACCCGAGCTGGAAAGAAATTTCTTGCCGTTCCCGAAGCTGGTGAGATTTCCGTCAATCTAGGAAAGGTTGAGGATCTCACGTCAGAGTCAGATGAAATTTCCATCAAGCAAAATGGTCGGATTTGGCCAGCGCTGCACATCGATGTTGGTAACCCGCACGCCGTGGTCTTTGTGGATTCGCTCGATGAGGTTGGTTCTTTAGCGAACGCCCCTGAAGTGACCCCAACAGATGCTTTTCCTGAGGGAACCAATGTTGAATTTGTCGAAAAACTCGAGGGAAATGAAGTACGAATGCGCGTACATGAACGTGGGTCGGGGGAGACAAAATCCTGCGGAACCGGTGTTTGTGCTGTTGCACTTGCGACAACTATCCACCAGAAGAAGAGATTGCCCGCCCAGTGGATTGTCCATGTACCAGGCGGCACATTAAAAGTCGAAATTGATTCGCACTCTAATGCGGTCTTAACTGGCCCCGCTCTGCTTGTGCGCGAGCACGAGGTTACTCTGTGAAATCTGAAGAGCTTTTTCAACGCCTACTTCAGGAGAACGAGCAAGCACGTTTGGAATTTGAAAGCGATTCGCAGAGTGATTTAAGCGAAGAGTTATCGGAACGCAGAGCTCTTAAACGTGTTGCGGGAATCTCCACCGAACTTGAGGATATTTCAGAGGCCGAATATCGGTCGCTTCGACTCGAACGCGTGGTTTTAGTGGGAGTTTGGACTGAAGGGACGGGAGAGCATGCAGAAAACTCTCTCAAAGAATTAGCTGCCCTTGCAGAGACTGCAGGATCTGAAGTCCTTGAGGGACTTATTCAACGTCGAGATAAACCAGATCCCGCCACCTTTATTGGTTCTGGAAAAGTCAGCGAGTTAAAATCAATTGTCGCGGCAACAAAAGCAGATACCGTTATTTGTGACGGTGAACTTTCACCAGGTCAACTTCGCCAGCTCGAAGAGCGGGTAAAGGTGAAAGTAGTAGATCGCACTGCGCTAATCCTCGACATCTTCGCCCAGCATGCGAAGAGCCGAGAAGGTAAAGCGCAGGTGGAACTCGCTCAAATTTCCTACTTACTGCCACGCCTTCGTGGTTGGGGTGAATCGCTCTCGCGCCAAGTGGGTGGTCGAGCAGGAGCTGGTGGAGCCGGCGGCGTGGGTATTGGCGGACGTGGCCCTGGTGAGACAAAAATAGAGATTGATCGGCGGCGCATTCGTGATCGGATGGCGAAATTGCGCCGTGAAATTAGTGAGATGAAAACCGCTCGCGATACCAAGCGACAAGAGCGAGTGCGCCACCGCATTCCATCGGTGGCAATTGCTGGATATACCAACGCAGGAAAGTCATCACTTCTTAATCGACTTACTGGAGCTGGAGTCCTAGTGGAGAACGCGCTCTTTGCCACATTGGATCCCACCACTCGCCGAGTCGAGGGAAGCGATGGCCGGATCTACACGCTCACCGACACGGTGGGATTTGTCAGTCATCTACCGCACCAATTAGTTGATGCTTTCAAATCCACTCTCGAAGAGGTCTCTGGTGCAGATTTGATTCTCCATTTAGTTGATGGATCGCATCCAGAACCGCTCGAGCAGGTCCGTGCAGTGCATCAAGTGATTGATGAGATAGGTGGCTCGAAAATTCGAGAATTAATCGTTATCAATAAAGTAGATATCTCGGATCCCCACCGCATTGTTGAATTAGTGAATATGTTGCCAGGAAGTATTCCGATTTCTGCACATACCGGTTTTGGAATTGAAGAGTTAAAGCGGGCAATTGAATTAGCGCTGCCACGACCAGATATTGAAGTAAGCGCCGTGATTCCGTACACAAGAGGAGATTTGCTCCATCAGATTCATGAGCGGGGCGAAATATTTACCGAAGAGCACTTAGCAGATGGCACCCATGTTCGAGCGCTTGTTGATGCGCACCTTGCGTCGGCTCTCGAAAGGTTTAGCGCGTAATTTCTCTAGCGCACAGAGCGTAGAACCGCGGTCACTTTCCCAAGGATCTCAGCGTTATCGCCAGGAATGGGGGAGAAGTTCGGATTTGCTGGAAGTAACCAAATCTTCCCATCTCGTCGCGAGAAGGTTTTAACCGTTGCTTCTCCATCGATCATGGCTGCGACTATCTCGCCCTTTTCACATGTTTTCTGTGCACGAATAACAACGAAATCTCCATCGCATATTGCTGCATCGATCATTGAATCACCGACAACTTTGAGCATGAAAAGCTCTCCCTGCCCAACTAGTGATTCAGGAAGTGGGAAAGTTTCTTCAATTGATTGTTCAGCAAGAATTGGACCACCTGCTGCGATTCGACCAACAAGGGGCACTACGCGCATCTGATCCATTGGAGCATCACTTTCGCTGCCATCGCGTTGACCTTCTGGCAAGAGAATTTCTAGCGCGCGACCACGAGTGGGGTCGCGACGAATCCAACCCTTCTCTTCTAAAACCTCTAATTGATATTTCACACTGGAGGGTGAGGAGAGGCCAGCGGCGATGCCGATCTCGCGCATCGACGGGGGATACCCCTGGCTATCGAGGGCGCTTTGAATGACCTCAAGGATTTTCATTTGGCGGGGCGTTAAGCCCTCCTCATTGGCGGGGCCATCGGGGAGCTCTGCCACGTTGATAGCGGCGCCGTCTTTCTCAGAAGGTGTGGGAAGTGAGTTTTTCTTAGCCATATCGTAGAGGGTACGGGCTTTTGGTGAGAATTTCAAACACCTGTTCGAAAAAATGTTGACATGAGGGGGTCAGCTAGGGT
>JBEGVX010000079.1:0-3625 GCA_041178105.1 Actinomycetota bacterium | reverse complement strand
GGTGTGGCTTGGGTATCTCGATCACTCTCTTCTCGACCAATAATGCCCGTGTTGCTTGGTGTTGTAATCGATGCACAAAAAAACGGCGTTCATCTCGCTGGTTATGATTTAGAAACTTCCGCAAAAGCAATAATCACTGCCGATGTAAAAGAAGAGGGAAGAGTTTTAGTATCTGGGCGCCTCCTCTCTGATATTGCTAAATCTCTGCCAAATAAACCAGTAACAATCTCATTAGATGGTAATCGAGTAAGCGTCATTTCAGGCTCTGCAAAATTTGCACTCCCTACGCTTCCAGTCAGCGACTATCCAAATCTTCCTGAATTGCCTTCCGAGACAGGTCGGTTAACTGGCGAATTATTTGCAGAGGCGGTACATCAAGTTGCAATAGCCGCCGGCAAAGATGATTCACTCCCAGTTTTGACTGGCGTTCATGTTGAAATTGAAGAGAATAAGTTAACTCTCGCCGCAACCGATCGATACCGATTAGCTGTTCGTGAACTCGACTGGGAAGCCCCTCGCGCAAGCGCATCTGCATTAATTCGTGCGCGTACTCTGCATGATGCATCAAAATCACTTGTAGGTAGCGCTCAAGTAAGTCTTGCGCTTGCTGCACCTAATGCCCAAGAGCGATTGATTGGTTTTTCAACAGAGGGAAAGTCGATGACTTCTCGTATGCTCGATGGAACATTCCCACCATACCGCCATTTGCTACCGAGCGATCGAAGCGCGACAGCAATCATTGAAGTCGCGCCACTACTTGATTCGGTTAGACGAGTCGCTTTAGTTGCCGATAAAACAGTTCCACTTCGCCTCACCTTTGCACCGGGCTCTTTAACTTTAGAAGCTGGAGCCGGCGAAGAGGCTTCAGCGACGGAAGAGTTGGAGATTGCATTCGATGGTGAAGGTTTTACTATCGCCTTTAACCCAACATATTTAATGGATGGCCTTGCAGCTCTCGGTACTGCCTATGTAGATATGGCCTTTACAGGCGCAAGCAAACCCGCGGTTCTCTCTGGTCGGGAGAGCGCTGATGGTCAGAGCAACACGAGTTATCGATACCTCCTAATGCCGATGCGGTACGCCTCGTAATCTGTGTACCTCTCATATTTACACCTAACTAACTATCGTTCATACGAGGACTTAGCGTTAGAGCTGCGCCCTGGCATCACTTCATTTATTGGAGGTAATGGCGAAGGTAAAACCAATATCATCGAGTCCATTGGTTTTCTCGCATACTTGAGATCACATCGGACCTCTTCTGATAATCCATTAATTAAGTTGGAGAACGAAAAGGCTTATATTCGAGCGAAGATAAATAGCGCAGGACGTGAAGAGCTACTAGAAGTTGAGATTAATCAAGGTAGAGCCAACCGAGCGAGAATTAATCAACAGCCGGCGCGATCCACAAGAGAACTTCTTGGTCATGTACGCGCAATTCTTTTTACTCCCGAAGATCTTTCGCTTGTAAAAGGAGATCCCACCGAAAGAAGAGATTTTCTCGATACATTGCTAATCTCTCGCACTCCAAGATATGCCGGCGTCATTGCCGATTATGAGAAGGCTCTAAAACAGCGGAACACTCTGCTGAAGAATCGCCCTCATGAAAGAGATTTAGCTCCTTGGGATGAACAGATTTCTCGATTTGGCGCTCAAGTTATCGCCGCTCGACTACAACTCGTCGCCGATCTCATGCCGCATGTAATCAAGGCTTATCAAAGAATTTCTTTAGGGGATGCGATCAGCGCAACATATAAAAGCTCGCAAGAGTTACGCGGGATAAGCGCAGAAGAATTAGAGGAAGAAATTTTGACTCTCTTACCAGTGCTTCGCCGTGCGGAGATGGAGCGAGGCGTAACTCTTGTCGGACCTCATCGTGATGATCTTCTCTTGGCGCTTGGGCCAACTCCAGTGAAAGGTTATGCAAGTCAAGGAGAATCTTGGTCCTATGCGCTGGCGTTACGTATGGGTTCATATCGCTTATTATCAGAAGAGGGACTTGGTCTTGGTAGTGAACCAATCTTGATACTTGACGATGTCTTTGCCGAGTTAGATAGTTTGCGAAGGGAAGCCCTTCTTGAATTGATCGACTCATCTGAACAGGTACTTGTTACAGCTGCAGTTGAGGGAGATTTACCAAAAGAGTTTACCGATCGTAGATTTTATGTTGGCGAAGGGAGCGTGCGCGAATAGATGAGCGAGAATCGAGACTTAGCGCGTTCCTTACTTGCCGCTGCACGTCGCCACTCAAATAGATTTAAGAGAGAACAAGAGAAATCCAAAACGCGGCGGAATTCCAACGAGCGCGCCACGACTGAAAATGAATCTGCGGAGTATCAAGGGCCACAACTGCTTAATGAATCGTTGGCAGAATTAATTGATGAGCGTGGTTGGCGAGATCGAGTAAAAGATAGCGATCTCTTTCTTAAATGGAGCGAATTGGTGGGCAGCGAAGTAGCTGAGCACGTCCATCTAATTACTTTCAGCGATGGTGTGCTGACGGTAAGCGCCGAGAGCACTGCATGGGCAACGCAATTACGATTGATCGATCAAAGTTTGATTTCGGCGCTGGCCCAAGGCGGTTTTGCAGTCCACGAACTCCGAATCAAAGGGCCGCAAGCGCCCTCTTGGCGCAAAGGTGGTTGGAGCGTTAAAGGTGGTCGTGGCCCCCGCGATACATATGGGTAATTTAGGAAGAGATTGGTAGGGACTCACTAGATTTGGGGGGTCAATCGCTCTACGGCGCTGCCAGGTACTTTTTCAGGGCATAGCACTCGCAAAAATCCCCTAGGATGGGAGGCTGTAGTCCTATCTGGGGCTACACACAAGGCGATAAGGCGGTTGACCCAGTGGCTGAGAGCTCACAACCGAAGGGCAGTAAAAGCGGTTATGACGCGAGCGCCATCCAGGTCCTTGAGGGTCTGGATGCCGTCCGTAAACGCCCCGGAATGTACATCGGATCTACCGGAGAGCGCGGCCTGCACCACCTCGTATACGAGATCGTCGATAACTCTGTTGATGAGGCTCTCGCCGGATATTGCACGGAGATTGGCGTTGTTTTATTAAGTGATGGCGGCGTAAGCGTTCGCGATAACGGTCGCGGCATTCCTGTCGATATCGTCGCTAGTGAGGGAAAACCTGCAGCCGAAGTTGTTTTCACTGTTCTGCACGCCGGTGGAAAGTTCGGCGGCGGCGGCTATTCAGTTTCAGGAGGTTTACACGGAGTCGGCGCATCAGTTGTTAACGCGTTAAGCACCACGCTTCGTGTTGAGATTGAGCGCGACGGATCGAAATATTTTCAAAGCTACAAATTAGGTGTACCAGATGCTCCCATTAAAAATGTTGGTACCTCTGCTAACACTGGAACAAAAGTTTCGTTCTGGCCATCTGCCGAAATTTTTGACACAACGATTTTCTCATTCGAAATTCTTTCCACTCGATTTCGAGAGATGGCATTTCTCAATCGCGGTCTAACCATTTCATTGACAGACGAGCGCGCTGGCCATGTCGACGATAAGGGCGAACCGGTAAAAGTTATATACAAATACGATGGCGGCATTTCTGATTTTGTTCGTCACTTAAATTCAACAAAGGGCGAAGCCCACAAGACTGTCATTGATTTTGAAAA
>JBEGVX010000078.1:0-2866 GCA_041178105.1 Actinomycetota bacterium | reverse complement strand
AGCGATTCACTATTTATTGCGAGCGATCGAAGGGGGCGAAGATCTTCGATTTCTCGCTCGACGTTTGATTATTTTGGCAAGCGAAGATATCGGAATGGCTGATTCCCAAGCCCTCATCGTTGCGACTGCGGCTGCCCAAGCTACAGCTCTTGTGGGAGCACCAGAGGCCTATTACACCCTGGTTCACGCAACGGTGTATTGCGCGCTCGCTCCTAAATCTAATTCGGTAGCGCGCGCATTAAGCACCGCCCAGGAGGACCTTGCGCGAGGCGAGATTGGTGAGGTGCCAGAGAACTTGCGCGACGGTAATTCGCCATTCGGCCAGAGCGGGATTTACCGGTACCCTCATGACTATCCTGAGGGTGTTGTTAGCGCGCAGTACTTGCCCAGGCCATTGATAGGTCGGCGGTATTACGAGCCAACCACACACGGGGCTGAGTCACGTATCTCTCAGGCGTTGATTCGGATAAGAGAGATTTTGGAGGAGAGAGCATGAGCGCTGGTGGAATCGCAGCGATAATTGCCGCAAGCGCATTGGTGATTGTTGCAATCTCAGTGGCCTATGCCGTAATCCGATTTAGTAAAGTGTTAGATGAAGCAGGCACGGCCATTAAGAATGTAACGACTGAAACCGTCCCGCTTCTTGAAGAGGTAACGACAACGGTCGAACTCACTAATCGCCAACTTGAGCGAGTTGATAACCTCACCAAGAGTGTGGAATCCATGGCTAATAAATTAACCTCGTCGGCAGATTCAATACTTTCAAAGGGATCAGCAGCAAAACTTGCTGGCGTGGCCTGGGGGATTGCAAAAGCTGCCCGTAAAAAGAAGAATTAAAAGATAGGTCGCGATTAGATTTCTATGAATTCTGCCGAGATAAGAAGGCGCTGGCTCTCGTTCTTCGAAAGCGAAAATAGAGTTGGCCTCCCGCACACAGTGGTGCCGTCCGCTTCGCTTATTGCCGACGATCCAAATCTTCTCTTGGTAAATGCCGGAATGGTGCCTTTCAAGCCATTCTTCTTAGGTGAAGTTGCTCCTCCCTACAGTCGCGCAACTTCGGTGCAGAAGTGCGTTCGAACTCTCGATATCGATGAAGTGGGTAAGACCACTCGACATGCCTCGTTCTTTCAGATGTGCGGAAACTTTTCTTTTGGCGATTATTTCAAAGAGGGTGCAATTGCTCTGGCTTGGGAGCTTCTCACTAAACCGGTAGCTGAAGGTGGTTACGGTTTTCCTGAATCAAAACTTTGGGTCACGGTTTATCACGATGATGATGAAGCCGCGCAGATCTGGGAGAAAAATATTGGCGTTTCACCCGAAAGGATCCAACGTCGCGGAATGGCCGACAACTTCTGGTCAATGGGAGTGCCGGGGCCATGTGGACCGTGTTCGGAAATCTATTACGACCGCGGAGCAGCGTATGGACGCGAAGGCGGGCCGGTTGCTGATGAAGACCGCTATTTGGAGATTTGGAATTTAGTTTTCATGCAATTCGAGCGTGGCGCTGGAAGTGGTAAGGACGATTTCCCCATCTTGGGCGACCTTCCTAAGAAAAGTATTGACACAGGGCTGGGCCTTGAGCGAACAGCCGCTCTATTGCAAGGCGTGGATAACATTTACGAAATCGATACCACGAGAAAAATATTGGATGTTGCCTCTGAATTAAGCGGTAAAAGATACGGAAGCTCTTCCGGAGATCCCAAAGTTGATATCTCACTTCGGGTAATTGCAGATCACGCCCGAACTGCAGCAATGCTCATTTGCGATGGAGTCACTCCGGGTAATGAAGGGCGTGGTTATGTCTTGCGGAGAATGATGCGTCGAACCATTCGAAATATGAGAATTCTTGGCGCTCAAGAGCCAACAATTGTTCAACTAATGGATAGCGCTATCGCGGCAATGGGGGAGCAATACCCAGAACTTATCACCGACCGAAATCGAATCACTCAGGTAGCAGCGAGCGAAGAAGATTCATTTCTTCAAACTCTTCGCGCGGGCACCACACTTTTTGAGAGCGCTGCAACAAATCTGAAGAAAATCAAGAGCAACACTATTTCTGGAGATGACGCATTTAAGCTCCACGATACATATGGATTTCCGATTGACTTAACTCTTGAAATGGCAGAGGAAATTGGACTAAAGGTTGATCAGGAAGCCTTCAAAGGTTTGATGAATGAACAGAAGACGCGCGCGAAGGCGGATGCGAAAGCAAAGAAAACCGGTCATACCGACCTTTCTATTTACCGAAGCGCGATTGATGTAGCGGGCGTAACAGAATTCCTTGGTTACGAACTCTTTAACGCTGAAGCAAAGCTCGCATTCCTTCTCAGCAAGGGCGCACCTGTGTCGAGTGCGCGCATGGGAGAAGAGGTAGAGGTCGTTCTCGATAGAACTCCGTTTTATGCTGAAGGCGGCGGACAGGTTGCCGATTGGGGCAAGTTAGTGAGTGGAAGCGGCGCTCAGGTAGAAATTGAAGATGTGCAAACCCCACTTCCAGGGCTCTTTGTTCATCGCGGCAAGGTGCTTAGTGGTGAAATCACCGTGGGCGAGCAAGTATTTGCTGAAATCGATAACGATCGAAGACACGCGCTATCTCGTTCCCATACAGCAACACATATGGTCCATAAATCATTTCGCGAAGCGCTTGGCGAAACTGCTACCCAGGCGGGTACAGAGAATCAGCCTGGTCGTTTTCGTTTTGACTTTGCAGCAGTGGGTGCGGTGTCCGAATCCACAATGAGTGAGGTTGAGGATCGGGTAAATACTCAACTTGTTCGCGATTTGCCGGTCAGCGCCGAAGTTATGTCACAAGCTGAAGCAAAAAAGAGTGGAGCGATAGCGCTCTTTGGTGAGAAGTATGGCGATA
>JBEGVX010000077.1:0-3662 GCA_041178105.1 Actinomycetota bacterium | reverse complement strand
TCTTTCAAGAGCGCTCACATTACGCAGATCAATGTGCACTTGTTGCGCAAGGGCTCGGTGCCCCATTCATCTCACGTGGGATTGCGCTACATGGAACTCCTGGAGAGAAGTGGACGAAATTCCAAGGTCAGGTTACTGATACTGCTCAGCTAACACAGGCGAATAGTTCGTATTATGGAAACGGAATCATTTCGCGAATTCCCATTGTTGCCGAATTTCGACTCGAATTAGGGCGTTCCAAAGTTGGCGCACCGCTTGCCATTCCACAAACTCCTCCTGGCGCTACTAAGCCGAAAATTAAAGTGATTTATATTCACGATGAACCTCGAGTCGCGCACGCGGTGCAACTGGAAAATGGAATCACTATCATCAATACTCATCTCTCATTTGTGCCAGGAATGAATGTTTTTCAATTGAGAAAGATTCACAGTTGGGCGAAAAAGCTTCCTGGGAAGAAAATTCTTTTAGGAGATTTCAATCTGCCCGGAAAGTTGCCTAGCAAGATCATGGGATGGAAAAGTGCAGCGGAACAATTCACTTATCCATCCTGGGGAGCTAAAGTTCAATTCGACCATATCTTGTTAGGCGGACCAGATATTAAACTTGAGCGACACCTACAATTTGTTCGAAGTTCATCAGGAGTAAGTGATCATCTTCCGTTGGGAGTTGAAATATCACTTGCCAAGGGAACGCGGTGAATGAGAGCGAGCAAACCGTCATAATCCAATAAATCGCTTGGTCGCACGGTCTCTTCTGAGGAAACGTAATGAAATGCAGCGCGAACGTGACTAAGTGGAACATTTTCAATCTCGGCAAAAGCAAGACGATATACCGCAAGCTGAATCGCCGCGTTGGCTAACTCATCTCCACTCTTTGCAGAGCCAGTTTTCCAGTCAACAACATCGAATGTTCCATCGGAGTCTTTATAGACAGCATCCATTCGGCCGCGAAGAATCGTTCCATCAATGCTCCGCTCAAAAGGAACCTCTACGCGATAGGGCTGACGCACTGCCCATTCGCTACGGAGCCACTTCTCCTTCAACTTCTCGAGCGCACTGTCATCAAGCGCTCCTTCATCGGCAGCGCCAGGCATTTCATCATCACCAATGAGGGGAATCGACAGGGCAAATCGCTCCTCAAGCCAGGTATGGAATGCAGTACCACGGCGCGCGATTGGGTCGGGCTTGAAAGGAAGTGGGCGCCGCAAACGCGCCGCGAATTCTTCTGGAGATTGAGCAAATGCCATCAAACCTGAGACTGATAAGTGAGCGGGTAGATAAACACTTTCTGCCTCGTTACGTTCGGAAATTTGCCGAATAACAAGTTGTGCTGCATCAAAAAGCGAGGACAACTCCCGTAAATTCTGCAGCGAAGAGTGCAACTCATCTCTGTTTTCCATTTGACTTAAGTGTTTAATGCCCTCAGCTACTCGATCAAAACTCTCGCGCGTATCACCCAAAGGATCTTTTGGCCACAACTCCTGTCGTACATCGTTAAGTTTTGGATTCTGCGCATCAGAAGCTGGTTTGGCATCGAGACTTCCAGAGAATTCCCCACCTTGAGCATCGATATGTCCTGCAATAGTGTGGAAGTACTCGCTCGGTTCGTGTGGTTCTTTTGCATCACGCCACCAAGATGTTGTCGCAATCAAGTGATATTTAGCGCGCGTTACCGCCACATAAGCCAATCTTCGCTCTTCATCCGCTTTACGTGCATTACATATATCTGCAAAGTCTTTCACTGTATTTGCAACATCTTGAGCTGTGGTTTCATTTCGTAAATCAAATTCTGGCAAACGCGCCCTATCTGCTCGCAGGGCAAAGGGAAGTACCGATTTGCTCTTTAGCCAGTTTTCACCGCTCTGTTCTGAGGGGAAATTGCCCTCCGCCAACCCGGGCACTACCACCAAATCCCATTCGCCACCTTTAGCGCTATGCACGGTAAGGATTTGAACAACATCTTTACGTACCTCTACACCTGCAGCGCGTAATCCTCGCTCTTCACTCTCGGCAACAGTTAGCCAGGCCAAGAAAGAACGGAGTGAACCGCCTTGGGCATAGAACCTTGCCGCTTCATCAAGGAACTTATCCAGATAGCGACGTTGATGTGTAGTGATTTCTACATCAACCCCAAGAGCTAGCTCTCGCTCTACCTGATAGATCAAATCTGGAATTGGTAGATGTATCAAGCTCCGTAACTTTCGGAGCGTTTTTGCAAGTGAGCTCAATCGCGTCAAGCCTTCGGCGCTAAAAAGCGCTCTCTCTTCGCCAGTGAAATCTTCAATCTCATTGAGCGTTTCGATAATCGAAGAGCGAGCGAGTTCGTCTTCTTCCCCGCTACCTCCTGCCATTACCCGATCTACTAGGCTAATTCGTTGGCCTCCAGCAGCGACAAAACCTCTATCTTTAGCTACTTTTGCGAGGGCTGACATATCGCGGATGCCAATTCGCCAGAAGCCACCACTCATCAATTTCACAAGCGAGCTACCAGCCTCGGGATTAGTAATCACCGTGAGCGCAGCACGAATCTCTGCAACTTCTGGGACATGAATTAAACCGTCGATACCAACTACTTCTACCGGGATTCCTCGAGCGCGTAGCGCCATCTCAATCTCAGCAATCTGCTTCTTTTTTCGAACCAAGATAGCTGTGGACTCCACGTAACGAAGTGATGGATCGCTTTTAGACTGAGACTTTAGCTCTGGAATTTTCGCGCGCGCTTCTGGACTCCAATATGGCGCTACAGCTTCAGCGATACCTTCTGCTTCATCTCGACTTGAGATATAAATCCCGCCCGAGAGTATGCCTGAAACAGCTGTCGGTTTTGCCGTTAAAATCGGAGTTTCAAATCCGCGGTGACGAAGTGGGGCAGAAATCTCATTTGCGAGATTGAGAATAGAAATATCATTTCGCCAACTCTTTGAAAGAGTAAATACCTTTGCTGGTGCACCTTCGCTATCTGGAAAATCAAGCGGAAAGGCGCCTATGGTGTCACTTGACGCGCCGCGCCACGCATAAATTGCTTGGTGTGGATCACCAACAGCAGTTATGGGGTGGCCGCCATTAAACAATCCTTGCATCAATCGTAATTGTGAGGAAGAGGTATCTTGATACTCATCAAGTAGTACTAGATGAAACTTCGCTCGCTCAATCTCGCCTACTTCTGCAAATGTCATAGCCACTTGTGCTGCAAGAGCCATCTGATCATCAAAAGTAAATTGCGCTCGCTTTCTTCGATAATCCATCACCTCTTTGATAATTGGAATTAATTGCGCACGGGCGTACTGCACTATTTCTGCATCTCGTGTTGGTGCTAGTTTGTCGCTCTTGCGATATGGAACTTTGTTAGAGATGCTTTCAGTGAACTTAATCGCATGATCAAGTAGCGCATCAGGGTTAGCATCATTCTCTTGTAATTGTGAGGCTAGACGCATCACGTTCTCAACGACAGAACTGAGCGCATCGGAGACTTGGCTCATATCTCCGTCGTATTCTCGAACAATTCGTTCAACTTGTTGCCATGCAGCAGCTTCACCTAGGGGTTGTTCTGGTGGTTCAATTCCAAGACGTAAGGCATGTTCTTGCGCTACTCGATGGGCATACGAGTGATAAGTAGAAATCGTCGGTTCACCAGCTGCTGATAGCGAGGTGAGTTCTCCGCTA
>JBEGVX010000076.1:0-5534 GCA_041178105.1 Actinomycetota bacterium | reverse complement strand
AAAAGCCTATAGACTTTGGTGAATTGGAGGAAGAGATGGCTGATTCAAGTTTTGACATTGTTTCTAAAGTAGACCGGATGGAGCTTGATAACGCATTCAATCAAGCCGATCGCGAATTGGGCACCCGCTTCGACTTCCGAGGAACTGAGACCAAAATTGCTATGAGCGGGACCGATATCGTTGCTATCGAATCAGGTAGCGAAGAGCGCGCAAAGGCTGCCCTCGATGTCTTTAAAGAAAAATGTGTGAAGCGTGGGGTCTCTCTGAAACATCTCGATGCTAGCGAGCCGCAAGCCTCAGGTAAGTTGTACAAAATTACCGTAAAAATCAAAGAAGGTATCTCCACGGAGAATGCCAAGAAGCTCGCAAAATTTCTCCGCGACAGTGGCCCTAAATCACTAAAGACTCAGATCCAAGGCGAAGAGCTCCGCGTCTCTTCCAAAAGTCGCGATGATCTCCAAGAGGCAATTGCCCTAGTCAAAGCTGAAACCTGGGACTTCGCACCTCAATTCACAAATTACCGATAACTAGCCGAAGGCCAAAGGGTGGATAGGTGAACAAACAACAGAGTGGGTTGCTCTATGGCTTGTTCGCTTACGTTATTTGGGGCGCGTTACCAATCTATTGGGGTTGGATGCGTCAAGCGAGCGCTTTCGAAATAATCTCCCACCGCGCGATTTGGTCACTTCTAGTCTGTTGGGCCGCACTCGCTTTTCGTAATGAGATCAAAGCAGCGCTTGCAATTTTACGTAACCCACGAATGTTTATATTGCTTGCCCTCACCGCCGGTTTAGTATCGGGGAACTGGGCAATCTATATCTGGTCAGTCACCGTCGATCGCATCGTCGAATCCTCATTGGGCTACTACATCACCCCGCTGATGAATGTTGCTTTTGGCGTCATTATCCTTCGGGAGAAGATGCGAAAACTCCAATGGCTTTCCGTTGGAATCGCCGCAATTGGAGTGATTGCCCTTACCTACGACTATGGCCAACTTCCGCTGATTGCCCTGGGACTTGCTTGTACTTGGGGCTTATATAGCGTCATCAAAAAGAAGCTTCAGGTAGATCCACTCATCGGACTTGCCATTGAAACTATCTTCGCCTCAATCCCTACTATTTTTTACCTAACGCGACTTGAAATTCAAGGAGAAGCGCAATTTGGATCTGGGTTATGGATTTCGTTAGGGCTAGCAACGGCAGGCCTTGCAACTGTGTTACCACTGCTAGCATTTAACAACGCTGCAGTGCGATTACCGCTCACCACTCTTGGCCTCATGCAGTACATCACGCCAACAGTTATGTTTCTCGTTGGAGTCTTTATCAATCATGAAGCGATGTCTGGTTCTCGGTGGATCGGCTTTCTTACTATTTGGCTCGCGTTGAGCGTGCTCGCTACCGACATGGTCCGATCAGGAAGACCTGGAAACCAGGGCATCACACAGGCTTAGTAGCCCCTCGGTTGTGCCATTGAGCGGCAACGTTGAAAGCATCTTTCGTGCGCTCTCGGCATATTGCATCGTGATGCGCTTGGCTTCCTCAAGCGCCACATGCTTACGGAGCTGTTCCAACGCATATCTCACATCGCCCTCATCAAGAATCGGCCCAGCGAGAAGCGCAAGCAATCGCTCATCTTCTGGGCGATCCATCTGTTGCACTAACAATGTCACAAGGGTGGGAACGCCCTCACGCAAATCAGTGCCAGGAGTTTTTCCAGATTGATTAGATGAGCTTTCGATATCAATTACATCATCAGCGAGTTGGAAGGCAATCCCCAGCTCTTCACTAAATCGCACGAGGGTTTCAACAATTTCAGGTTTAGCGCCCGAGAGATATCCACCATATCTAGCGCATAGGCCAAATAAAGAGCCTGTTTTCTCTGTGACCACCTTGATGTAATGGCCTAAGCGGTCCTCGCCACCTTGTGGCCCTTCTGTCTCCATAATCTGACCAACAACTAACCGCTCAAATGTCATCGCTTGATGACGTACTGCGTCAGGACCAAGGTCGGCCAACAATAGTGAGGACTTCGCAAAGAGGTAATCGCCAGTGAGAATCGCAACTGAATTGCCCCACCTTTTATTCGCACTTTCGACACCGCGACGCAATGGCGCTTCATCCATTACATCATCATGATAAAGCGTTGCTAAATGCGTGAGCTCCACAACAACAGCCGCTTTGATGATCTCTTCTCTCGTTGAGTCCCCATAATTTGATGCAAGAAGTGTGAGCATCGGGCGAAAGCGCTTTCCCCCAGCAGAAATCAAATGTCGTGATGTCTCAGTTGCAAAGGGAAATTCACCTGCGGCATGGTTAAATAAAAAGCGCTCTACCGCTTCCATTCGCTCGCTTAAGTCGCGCTCTACCTCGGGTGCAAGCGATGGCAACCTAACCACTAGTAACCGCTATCCAGCAACAAAAGTTGCCAGCGAATTGATCATATTGATCGCTGGCTGCGGGAAGATTCCGAGGACCAATGTCGCTACGGCACAGCTACCAATCGTCAAGGCGGTAACTGGTGAAGGAATCACCACTGATGTGCCATCCTCTTGTGGGTCATTGAAGTACATCAAGACCACAATTCGAATGTAGAAGAATGCAGCGACCGCCGAGGCGAGCACACCTGCAATCACCACTGAGATATTTCCGCTCTCATAGGCAGCTGAGAAAATCGCAAATTTTCCAACGAAACCAGAGGTTAGTGGAATACCTGCAAGCGCGAGAAGGAATAGCGTGAAAATTCCTGCGATTAGCGGTGAGCGCTTACCAAGACCGCTCCATCGATTGAGATCGGTGACTTCGCCACCAGCATCTCGAACTAGCGTTACGACAGCAAAAGTTCCAACTGTAGTAAAGCCATACGTCGCAAGATAAAGCAGAGTCGCATCGAGTCCAGATTTATTAAATGCAACAATGCCAGTAAGCAAGAATCCAGAGTGTGCAATAGCGGAGTACGCCAGTACGCGCTTTACATCTTTTTGCGCTATCGCAATTATCGTTCCGATTGCCATCGTAAGAATTGAGATAACTACGAGTACCGGACGCCAGGTCCAAACCATTCCGCCGATAGTTGCGTAGAAAATTCGAAGGAATGCTCCGAAAGCCGCGACTTTTGTCACTGCCGCCATAAAGGCAGTGATGGGGGTCGGTGCACCTTGATACACATCAGGGGTCCAAGAATGGAATGGTGCTGCCGAAACTTTGAAGAGCAAACCAACGGTGAGCATCGACAATCCCACTAAGAGATAAAGGTCGTTACCTGGTGATGTGCGGATTGCACTGGCGATTCCCTCGAAAGTTGTGGTGCCGGCATATCCATAAAGAAATGCAGATCCAAAGAGGAAAAAAGCTGATGAGAAAGCGCCTAGCAGGAAGTACTTCAATCCCGCCTCTTGCGAGAGGAGGCGACGGCGCTGCGAGAGTCCTGCCATCAGATAAAGCGGAAGCGAGAGGACTTCGAGCGCGACGAAGAGCGTGATCAGGTCATTAGCGGCCGGGAAGAGCAGCGCGCCACCAACAGCAAATAGCGTCAATGGGAAAACTTCAGTCTGTTGCAGCCCCGAAGCGAGTGCCCGTTGTTCATCTGCAGAGCCAGGGAGCGCAGCAGCTTGCGCAGTGAAGGATTGGAAACCGCGCTCGGCAATTAATAACAAGCCAAGGAGTGCAAAAATCAAAATTGTTCCTTGCAGGATGATTGCTACGCCATCGACCGCTACTGAGCCTTCTGCAAAACGGCCCGAAGTATTTCTATTCAGTACTACTGCGAGAAAGCCAAGTGCAATCGCGGCAAAGCTCAACGAAGTCTGGGCTACATAGCGATAGCGACGTGAGACAAAAGCTTCCACAAGCACCGCAATGACGGCGCAGGCGAGAACAATTAGTACTGGAGCGAGAATTCCATACTCAATTTTGGGAGCGGGCATTACTTATCTCCTCCTATATTGAGTGCAGAGACTGATGCTTGCGCTCCAGGGTTGATGATGTTTAAAAGAATTTGTGGGAAGAATCCGAAGAAGATGATAACTGCAATTACTGGTGCGATAGCAATCTTCTCGCGGAGATTTAAATCTTTAAGATTTTCATTGCCTGGCGTTGTCGGGCCGTGTAGAGAACGTTGCACAGGAATTAAGATATAGAGCGCTGCCAGAATAATTCCGAGAGTACCTATCACAGCAGCGAGTGGATAATTCACAAATGTTCCGACCAGAACTAGAAATTCACTGACGAATGAGGAGAGGCCAGGAAGGGCCAAACTCGACATACCTGCAATGAAGAAGGACCATGCCAAGAGCGGGGTAACGCGTTGCAAACCACCGAAATCCTGAACCTTCGAAGAGTTACGGCGAGCAATCATCCAGCCCGCAATAAGGAAGAGCGCTGCAGTCGAAAATCCATGATTGACCATGTAGAGAATTGATCCCGATTGCCCTTGCGCGGTGAAGGCGAAGATTCCTAGCGTGATAAAACCAAAGTGCGAGATAGATGTATAAGAGATCAATCGCTTGATATCTCCATTGCTCTGCCATATCGCAAGGAACGCGCCATAGAAGATTGATATCAAAGAGAGCACGATAATTGTCGGTCCAAGTTGCTTCGATGCATCTGGGAATAACGTAAGACAGAAGCGAATCATTCCGTACGTGCCTACTTTGTCGAGCACTCCAAGGAGAAGTACTGAGGTTCCTGGAGTTGCTGCTTTCGCCGCATCAGGTAGCCAAGTATGGAATGGCCAAAGTGGAGCTTTGATAGCGAAGGCGATGAAGAAGCCGAGGAATAAGAAAATCTCTGTCTGATTATTGAGGCTGAGCTTCGACAACTCGACAACATCAAAGGTTGGCGCTCCCAATTGATCGGCGCTGACCACATACAGCCCAATAATCGAGGCGAGCATGAGCAGACCACCAAAGAGCGAATAGAGCAAGAATTTAACTGCCGCCGCAGCTCGCTCCCCTGAGCCATATCCACCGATTAAGAAATAGACCGGAATGAGCATCGCTTCAAAGAAGAGATAGAAAAGGAAAATATCGGTAGCTGCGAAAACACCAATCATCATGGTTTCAAGAATCAGTAATAGTGCAAAGAATGTCTTAACGCTCCATCGACCACCGTCTGCTTCATGCCAGCACGCCAGCATCACGATGGGCGTGAGAATGAGCGCAAGTAAGATGAGTAAGAGCGCCATGCCATCTACACCAAGACCATAATTGATCCCAAACGCGGGTATCCATGAGTATTTCTCAACAAATTGCAGAGTTGATTGGCCGCGGACGAATGAAGTGGCCATCAGTAAGCCTGAAATCGCCACCAATATCGATACGCCAAGGGCAACTTGTTTAGCGAGTAACTCTCGATCTTTCGGTAACAAGAAAAGCGCAGCGCTACCTAAAAGTGGAAGCAGTCCAAGAATTGTCAATGAACTCATAGCGTCACCAACGTAATCGCGGCAAGTATTGCAACGGCACCGACAACAATCCATAGCGCGTATGAACGAACAAATCCTGTCTGAGTCTTTCGCACGCCAGATGCCACATCCAG
>JBEGVX010000075.1:0-2916 GCA_041178105.1 Actinomycetota bacterium | reverse complement strand
CTTCCAGCGCCATTGCCCTAGAGATCACTGGCGGCGGCTGGGTCATCGATACCCCAGGGGTCCGTTCATTTGGCCTCTCACATGTCACAAAAGAGAGCGTCATCTCTGCATTTCCTGACTGTGCTGAGGTAGCAAAAAACTGTCAGAAGAATTGCTCGCATGACGAGCAGGGCTGCGCCCTGGTGGAGTGGGCAGCTGTCGATATTCGACGCCAATCTCGACTGCATGCGCTACAACAGATCCTGACATCACTGGCTGATTAATCCACTGATGGTCAATGAGCCATCAAGTACTCTTTTACCCAAGAAAAAGAAGGCTAGATGCAAGGCCAGAAACAAAACTAGAAACAAGGCTGCTGGAGTATCAAGTGAGGAGTGAAGGCGCAGTGAATCTGAGTAGCGATTTAAAGCTAGCACTTGAGCTGGCAGATTGTGCGGACCAAATCTCGACCACTCGTTTTCTTGCAGTTGATCTTCACGTTGAAACAAAACCAGATTTAACACCTGTAAGCGATGCAGATAAAGCTATTGAGCGTGAGATTAGAGAACTCTTGGCCGTGCAACGTCCAGGTGATCACATCGTCGGTGAAGAATTTGGCAGCGGCGATACTTCCGGTAGATATTGGGTGATAGACCCAATTGATGGCACTAAAAATTTTGTTCGAGGCGTTCCCGTATGGGGAACCCTCATTGCGCTGATGGAAGGCGATGAAGTTCTCGTTGGAGTAGTAAGCGCACCAGCGCTCTTCCGACGTTGGTACGCAAGTAAAGATAACGGCGCATTTCTCTCGGTAAATGGTGGTAAAGCTCGACAACTAAACGTTTCGTCAGTGACAAAACTTGAGGATGCTTCCCTCTCCATCTCCACTTTCGCCTCCCCCACAACAGGAAATAGAAATGATGGATGGGGCGAATTACATCCGGGTTTGCTCACACTCGCAGAGCGCGTGTGGCGAACTCGCGGCTATGGAGATTTTTGGTCGCACCTATTGGTGGCAGAAGGGGCGGTTGATTGCGCGCTAGAACCCAAACTCGCGCTGTGGGATATGGCGCCTTTAGCCATCATTGTTAGCGAAGCCGGTGGCCGCTTTACAGATTTTCGTGGCGTTGATGGACCAAATGGAAAGAATGGCGTTAGCAGTAATGGCTTGCTACATAGCGAAATTCTCTCGCATTTTGCCGGGTAATCAGCGGGAAATCATCGAAACGTAGTGGAAGTTCGTCTCCAATTGAATCTGGGGCTAATCTAGCAATATGGATGTACGTACGATTGATCTCAAATTACATGGAATGACCTGCAGTTCATGTGTTGCGACAATCGAAGGCGCTCTCAATGATTTACCAGGAGTAAGTGCATCAGTAAATTTTGCTACTGAAACTGCTCATGTAATTGCTCCAGAAACAATCACAATTCCACATGTGATAAATGCGGTAACAAATACTGGATACCGAGCAGAACTACTAAGTGCTACCAACAATCAATTGCTGGAAACCCCCCGCATAGGTTGGCGACTGATTCTTGCAGTTATTTTTGCAATCCCAACGCTCATTATCTCGATGTTTATGTCGCTACACAAACCAATTGATGATGCCATACATTCACTTCTAGATGTACTGAATATCCTCCACCCAACAAATCACCCATGGGGTTGGTTGGCAATCGCGCTCACAGCTCCCGTTCTTTTTATCGCAGGATGGCCGATACATCGAGTGGGCTTGCGTTCATTTAGACGCGCAAATATGGATACATTGATCTCCATTGGGACTCTTAGTGCATTTTTCTGGTCGTGCTACGCGCAAGCTACTGCAACAGGAGAAATTTACGTAGAGGTCGCTGCCGGTGTAATGCTCTTCATTCTTTTCGGTCGCTATCTAGAGGGACGATCAAAAATTAAAGCAGGAGCCGCACTGCGTGCCTTGCTTAACTTGGGAGCCAAAGAAGTTTCAATTCTGCGAAATGGCGAAGAGGTGCTAGCGCCAATAGATCATCTCCTCGTAGGTGATTTATTTCTTGTCCGTCCAGGTGAATCAATCGCCACTGATGGAATAGTCGTTGAGGGCGAGAGCGAAGTTGATCTCTCACTACTAACTGGAGAATCACTTCCGGTCCATGCCTCACCAGGTACACAAGTTATCGGGGCAGCGATTAATGGGAATGGTCGGCTAGTAGTGCGCGCGGTGCGAGTAGGCGCACAGACTGAGCTGGCGCGGATTGCTCGAATGGTTGTCCAGGCCCAAGGCGAAAAAGCGCCAATTGCACGACTAGCAGATCGTATTTCAGCGTTTTTTGTTCCCACGATTATCGCTCTATCTCTGCTCACTTTCACAATCTGGTTTCTTGTTAGTGGCGATCTCGCTCAATCAATTGCACCAGCAATTACTCTCCTAGTGATTGCCTGTCCTTGCGCTCTTGGCTTAGCAACTCCGATTGCATTCCTCGTGGCATCTGGACGGGGAGCGCAATTAGGAATCATCTTGCGCACGCCTGCGGTTTTAGAACGCGCCCAAGTTGATGGCGGAAAGAAAAACCAACCAATACTCCTATTAGATAAGACTGGAACAGTTACGACCGGGCAAATAGAGATAGTGGCCGTACATACTTTTGGGATAGAAGAACCGTTGCTCCTTGCAATTGCGGGAACTGTTGAAAATCAAAGTGAGCATCCCATAGCTCGTGGAGTTGTCGCATTGGCCAAGCGAACCGGCGTGACCTTTGGATTAATTTCCGAATTTGAATCGCATCCAGGTCGAGGAGTTGCTGGTCGCGTAGAAATTTCTGGACGAAGCTTTCTCGCTCTCATTGGATCGCCAGAAGCTATTGCCTACGGAACGGCAGGTTATTCAACCGAACTTCTCCTTGTGGTAGATGAGATTAAGTCGCGCGGTCGATCTCCAATTGTTATCTCTCTAGATGGTT
>JBEGVX010000074.1:0-2745 GCA_041178105.1 Actinomycetota bacterium | reverse complement strand
CTCTTCTTCGCTGAGATATCGCGAACAACTTCTTCGCTGAGACCGCGCTTAGCATTAGAGCTCGCTTCGTTGTTATCTGACCAACCGTATTCGTAATTTCCGAGGCCTTCGAGCTCTGGGTGTGCTGTTGTCATGAGGATGCCTTTCCAGCGGTTATTTTTCCTGAGTTGATCTTCTTTGATTGCTTTGTGAGATTGGGAATATATGTAGTGCAGACGCCGTCACCATGGGCGATAGTCGCTAAACGTTGAACGTGTGTTCCGAGAACACGGGAGAACGCCTCGGTCTCTGCTTCGCATAATTGTGGGAATTCAGCGGCAACGTGGGCAATTGGGCAGTGATGCTGACACAACTGTTCGCCTAGTGGACGACTTTCGATGCTTGTTGCGTAACCTTGTTCGGTAAGAAATGTTGCAAGTGCCTCTGATTTATTGGCACGCTTTGCCAGAGCAACTGTTGCTTTGCGTTCGATATCGTCGGCGCGCGATTGGGCAAATGCTTTGACTAAATGTTCGCCAGATTGTGCTGACATAAATTTCAGCGCTGCTACTGCAAGATCGTCATAAGAATGCTCAAACTTTTCGCGGCCAGAATCGGTCATGACGAAAACTTTGGATGGGCGGCCGCGTCCGCGGCTAATTGCCTGATGAGGTTCGCGAGCTTCCAGGATTGAGTCAGCCACCAAGAGATCGAGGTGTCTGCGGATTCCAGCGGGAGTGAGGCCGAGGCGCTCCCCCAGAACGACCGCCGTGGAGGGGCCATTTTCAAGGACCGAGCGCGCGATAGCTTCGCGGGTGCTGAGGTCATCGATTTTCACAACAGTATTGTGTCGTAATTCGCGGAGCCTCGCCAATCCAAAAGGTCCGCGTCGTGTGGCTACGGGTCATAGGCTACGAGCGTGAGTCGAACCAGATCTCTTGCCACCCGAGCCCTTCCTGGGCTCTCCGGATTGCTCCTCTTTCTTCAATCTGCCCTCGTGATTACTGGAGGCGCAGTTCGAGTAACTGGTTCTGGTCTTGGATGTCCAACATGGCCTGAGTGCACGCCGGGGTCATACACGCCAGTTCCTGGCCAGGCCGAAGGTGCCTTGCATGCTTGGATTGAATTCGGAAATAGGTTGCTCACCTTCGCACTTCTCTTTGCAGCTCTTGCAACAGTGATTGCAATTTTGCGAGCTGGCCGCCGCGATCTCAGATTTCTTGGAGCAACACAGATACTTGGAATTCTCGGTCAAGGCGTTTTAGGTGGAATCACCGTCTTAACAGATCTCAATCCATTAGCCGTTGGTTCGCATCTGCTTCTCTCCATCCTTCTCATTGCAGCAGCAACTTCGCTTCATTCGCGTCGCCATCACCCATATGTGCGCACTTCATCGCCGCAAGTACGAATTTCGCGTTTATCACTGGCTCATATCAACGTTGCATTTATCGCAATCAGCATCGGAACTTTAGTGACAGGTAGCGGTCCACATGCAGGCGATGTTGATGCGCCTCGTTTGGACTTTGCAATTACCACCATCACTCGTTTTCACAGCTTATCCGTATGGCTGTTAATGGGGATTACATTGGTATTCCTCTTCTCAAAGAGTTTGAATTTTGAGACAAAACGTTGGTTAAGAATTTTTCTCGTCCTAGCTATCGCGCAAGGCGGGCTTGGCTACATTCAATATTTCCTCGGAGTTCCCGAAGGACTTGTAGTGCTTCATTTACTTGGTTCAGTACTCGTATGGATCGCAGCGTGGCGCATCCGACTTTCAGTAGTTCGTAAAGCGGCATAGGGAGAATAAGATGACAAAGATCAATGGTTGGACTGAGTTAGACGATCGCGCAGTTGCATACGCTCGCGCGCTAGCTATGGATGCAGTTCAGAAGGTCGGTAATGGCCACCCAGGAACAGCGATGGCACTTGCCCCTGTTGCATACAACCTTTTTCAACGTCACCTCATCCACGATCCATCAGACCCACAATGGCTAGGTCGCGATCGCTTCATCTTGTCTTGCGGACACTCTTCCATGACGCTTTACACGCAACTCTTCTTCAGTGGCTATGGCCTCGAGATGGAAGATATTCAGTCATTCCGTACATGGGGATCTCTTACTCCAGGACACCCAGAATTTGGTCACACTGCAGGCGTTGAAATGACAACTGGCCCATTGGGTGCAGGCGTTGCAACATCAGTTGGCTTTGCCATGGCTGCACGTTACGAGCGTGGGTTGCTCGATCCTGAAGCAGCAATTGGCAAATCAATCTTCGATCACTCCATTTGGGTTATCTGTTCCGACGGCGATCTCCAAGAAGGCGTTTCAGGAGAAGCGTCATCTCTTGCAGGAACGCAAGCGCTCGGTAACCTCAATGTTATTTACGATGACAACAGAATTTCCATTGAAGGTGATACTCACGTGTCATTCACCGAAGATGTTGCAGCTCGCTACCGTGCATACGGTTGGCACGTTATAGAAGTATCAGCACTTGCTGATGGAAACGTTGACCTTGAATCCCTCGATAAGGCGATGCTTGCAGCGAAGGCGGAACTCACAAAGCCATCACTTATTCGAATGCATTCAACAATTGCATGGCCAGCTCCAAAACTTCGTGGAGCTGCAAAGTCGCACGGATCTGCACTCGGTGATGAAGAGATTGCTGCAACGAAGAAAGAGTTGGGACTCAATCCGGATGAGAAGTTTGCAATGCCAGCAGATGTCTTTGCCCATGTTCGCTCGGTCAAGGATCGTGGGACTGCCATTC
>JBEGVX010000073.1:0-2866 GCA_041178105.1 Actinomycetota bacterium | reverse complement strand
AAGGACCCGTGCTCCTGAAATATCTTGAACGGGAAGAGGGCTCTTTGGCATACCTTCGAAATAAGGGGGCTTACGAACATAAGTCGATTGCGGATCCCACTCAAAAGTTTCACCGGTTGGTGTATCAAGCGCCTTCCAGCGATGATCCCCTTCAAATACAGAGGAATAATCCTTTCGGAACATCTCTGAGGTAATCGAATTAGCGACGACGCTCTCAATCTCTTGTGAGCTTGGCCAAATATCTTTGAGATAAACCGGCGCACCTTGTGCATCTGTACCGAGCGGATCTTTTTCGAAATCGTGGTTCATCGTTCCTGCGATTGCGTAGGCAACTACAAGTGGTGGCGAGGCGAGATAGTTCATTCGTACATCGGGAGAGATACGTCCCTCAAAATTTCTGTTTCCGGATAGGACAGCTGAGACTGCAAGGTCTTGCTCATTGATTGCAGCAGAAATTTCAGTTGGCAGCGGCCCAGAATTTCCAATACATGTGACGCAACCGTATCCGACCAGATTAAAACCAAGCGCCTCCATATAACGAGTGAGGTCGGCGCGATCGTAGTAATCAGTAACAACCTTCGAGCCTGGTGCAAGCGTGGTCTTGACCCAAGGTTTTGCTTTTAAACCTCGCTCTACTGCCTTCTTTGCCAGTAGCGCAGCGCCCACCATGACCGATGGATTAGAGGTATTGGTGCAAGAGGTAATAGAGGCGATGACTACATCGCCATTAGTGATGGTGAATTTCTGCTCCCCCATTGCAACGGCGACTGGTTCTTTCGCACTCTTCTCGCGAACATAACTTGGCAGAGCTTCAGTAAATTTACTCTTCGCTTGATCGAGCGCGATTCGATCTTGTGGTCGCTTAGGGCCAGCTATCGATGGTCGAATAGTTGAGAGATCTAGTTCAAGATGCTCCGAGTAGCGTGGTGTTGCACCTGGGTTATGCCATAACCCTTGTGCTTTTGCGTAATCGGAAACGAGCGTGAGTTGCTCTTCGCTTCGTCCAGTCAATCGAAGATAGGTAATAGTCTCTTCATCGATAGGGAAGATTGCGCAGGTTGACCCATACTCTGGGCTCATATTTCCAATCGTTGCGCGATTGGCCATCGGAACTGCGGAGACGCCAGGTCCATAAAATTCAACGAACTTTCCAACAACTCCATGCTTACGAAGTTGCTCGGTAATGGTGAGCGCAAGATCTGTTGCAGTAGTTCCAATAGGCAACTCACCTGTTAACTTGAAACCAACGACTCGTGGAATGAGCATTGAGACGGGTTGACCAAGTAACGCTGCCTCCGCCTCGATACCACCGACTCCCCAACCGAGTACACCTAACCCATTGACCATGGTGGTATGTGAATCTGTTCCGACAACTGTGTCTGGGTAAGCTCGCATCACGCCATTTACTTCACGAAGCATCACTACGCGCGCTAAGTATTCGATATTTACCTGGTGCACGATTCCTGTTCCTGGTGGAACGACCTTGAACTCATCAAAAGCGGTCTGTCCCCAACGCAAGAAGCGATAGCGCTCGTGATTTCTTTGATATTCAATATCTGTGTTCTTCTCGAAGGAATCCGGACGACCAAATACATCTGCAATAACAGAGTGATCGATTACAAGTTCCGCTGGCGCCAGTGGATTAACTTTTGCTGGATCTCCGCCAAGTTCAACGACGGCTTCGCGCATCGTTGCAAGGTCGACAACGCAAGGAACGCCGGTGAAGTCCTGCATGATGACGCGAGCTGGCGTAAATTGAATTTCAGTATCGGGTTCAGCTGAGGGATCCCATTTCGCAAGAGCGGTGATCTGCTCCGCGGTGATATTTGCGCCATCTTCATGGCGAAGTAAGTTCTCGAGGAGGATTTTTAAACTAAAGGGCAGGTCAGATGCGTCAGAGAGCCCTGTGATGTCGAAGATCTCAAGGTTTCTGCCGCCACTGGAAAAAGTTCGCTTTGCCTTGAAGGAATCCTTACTCATAGCCCGCCCCCAGATTTATCTTGATATCAAGATATTACCGGTTCAAAGGTAAAAACGCACTCGATATGGGCGGTCTGTGGGAAGAGGTCAAAGGCGGCGCTCTGGACAAGCTGGTATCCGCGTTCAGCCAATCGTTGCGTATCTCGGGCCAGCGAAGCGGGATCACAGGAGATGTAACAGATTCGCCGAGGTGCAAGTTTCACAATCTGCTCGAGCACCACCAGCTCTGCTCCACTTCGTGGTGGATCTAAAAGCACAATCTCTGCCTCTTTAACTTTCACAATCTCTTTCGCTACATCACCCTCATGAAAGCGAACATCCGAAAAGTCTCGGAGATTAAATTGCGCATCGCTAATGGCAGCGCTACTTGATTCGATGATCTCTACTCTTGCGCCTGCGCTAGCTAGCAACTTTGCAAATAACCCTACCCCTCCGTAAAGATCAAGCGCACGCTCACCTTTGCGAGGTGAAAGCGAGTTGAGCGCCGCTTCGCCAAGAACCTCGGCAGCGCGAACATGTCCTTGCCAGAAGCCCTCCTTACTCACTCGATACTGATAAGAGTTGCCATGGACGAGAATCTCTTCGATTCGCATTTCATCCGGTAGCGATATTCGATCAATGCCGACATGGCGTGCAGCAAGCACCTTCCCTACCCCAAGCTTTTCGGAAGCAACTAGGCAATCGGTGATCGGAAAGACTTCATGCGAGCGGTTCTTAAGAAAACCTGCCTGACCGGTGCGATCAACATGAAGTGTGAGTCTGCCGCGATATCGACTGCCGCTATCTAGCGCAAGCGCAACTTCTTGAACTGGAACTGTTAACGCCATTTTCGCCACTCGCTGAAACTGCTCAGTAATAATCTGAGATTTTAAAGCTCGTTGTCGCT
>JBEGVX010000072.1:0-7089 GCA_041178105.1 Actinomycetota bacterium | reverse complement strand
TTTGCACATGGCGAATTGCTCACCCTCGGGGGGCTGCTCACCTACTATCTGAGCGCAATTGTTGGACTCAAGGTCATTTTTGCCATCCCGTTAGCCATCATTCTGGCGGGATTCATCGGCGGATATCTCCAGGATAAATTCCTCTGGCAACCACTTCGAAGGCGTGGCACCGGTTTAATCGCCGCGCTCATCGTCTCCATCGGTCTTGCAATCTTGATTCGATACTTCTTCCTCTTTATCTTCGGTGGCGATACGAGACAACTTCCAGAGTATGCCGGGCAACCAGGATTAAGCCTTGGTCTAGTTTCCATCACTCCAAAGTCGATCATCACATCAAGTATTGGCCTAGCGATGCTTGTCGTAGCAACGCTCTGGCTCTCCCGAAGCCATATGGGTAAAGCAAGTCGCGCTGTTGCCGATAACCCAGCCCTTGCCTCTTCTTCAGGTATCGAGGTGGAGCGAGTGATCCGGGCGGTATGGATACTGGGCGCCACACTCGCCGCCTTTGCCGGAATCATGGTGACCGTCAATCAAGGTGTGAGTTTTGTAATGGGCCAAGATTTACTACTTCTTATCTTTGCCGCGGTAACCCTCGGAGGCCTTGGCACCATTAATGGCGCTTTGGTGGGCTCTCTGGTTATTGGAGTTTCTATCCAGCTTTCAACCCTCTTTATTCCTACCGAACTTAAGTACGTTGGCGCACTAGTAATTCTGATTCTCATCCTTCTGGTCCGCCCACAAGGCATTCTCGGTAAGAAAGGAAGGATTGGCTAATGGATTTCCTTTTTATCACCCAACAATCCCTAAGCGCCGCAATTGGCGTGAACACCATAATTTTTGCGCTCGCTGCAATCGGTCTCAATATGCACTTTGGCTACACAGGCCTGCTTAACTTCGGTCAAGCAGGATTCTTGGCGGTGGGCGCTTACAGCGTTGCGGTTGCGGTCGTCTCATTCAACGTTTCGCTCTGGCTTGCGCTCTTAATTGGTATTGCAAACTCGGTAATTCTTGCGCTGCTGTTAGGAGTACCAACTCTTCGATTACGCGCCGACTATCTGGCTATCGTCACTATCGCCGCCGCTGAGATCATTCGACAAGTTGCCCGTTCGGCAACTTTCAACAAGACGCTCGGTGGCTCTGATGGCATAACCGGCAAATTTGGAAAAGAGTTTTTCGATCTCAACCCCTTTACCTCAGGATTAGATCTACCGTTTTTGCGCTATACCCCAAATGACCTTTGGGTAGTCGTCGTTGGTTGGATTCTCGTTGCAATCATTCTCTTCTTGATGTGGCTTTTGGTGAATTCACCATGGGGTCGCCTACTGAAGGCAATTCGTGAAGATGAAGATGCCGTTCGTTCGCTCGGCAAGAATGTCTACTTATATAAGATTCAATCACTCATCGCTGGTGGCGTCATTGGTTCCATTGGTGGCTTTGTCTATGCGCTCTCTCGGCAATCTGTCCAACCTGATAATTATGGAACTGCGCTGACTTTCTTCGCCTACACCGTATTGATTCTGGGTGGAGCAGCGCGCGTGATGGCACCTGTCGCAGGGGCAATTATTTTTTGGTTCCTCTTAGTTTTCGTCGAGCAACTACTCCGCCAAGCAGTTTCAGCCGGGTATATCCCCGAGTGGTTGATTGGCGTCAATCAGGTCGGTCAAATTCGCTTCATGCTTGTCGGGCTTGGTTTGATGCTGTTGATGATTTTCAGACCGCAAGGAATTTTCGGCGACCGAAAGGAGCTGGCCCTTGATGCACGAGCCTAAATCTCCGTACAAAGAGCGGGCACAGGCTGCTTTTGCCTCAATTTCGGCGACGCCAGGAGTTGCAAAGCCTGATCCCATCATCATTGCCAACAATGTACTTCGGCAATTTGGTGGATTAACAGCGGTCAATGTTGAACATGTAGAAATTCAACGCGGTTCCATCACCGCACTCATCGGCCCAAATGGAGCAGGCAAGACAACATTCTTTAATTTGCTCACTGGTTTTGATTCGGTCAATGAAGGCACCTGGACTCTTAATGGTGAACAGATCTCGGGAACGCCGCCACATAAAGTTGCCCGTAAAGGAATGGTGCGAACCTTCCAACTCACCAAAGCGCTCTTTCGTCTAACCGTGCTCGACAACATGAGATTGGCAGCAGCACATCAGCGTGGAGAGTCTTTCATCAGAGGTCTTTTCCCAGCGATCTGGAAGCGACAAGAAGCCGAGATTACTGCACAAGCAGAAGAGCTGCTCACTCGTTTCAAATTAATTGATAAGAAAAATGATTTCGCCGCAGCGCTCTCTGGTGGACAGCGGAAGCTTCTCGAGATGGCGCGAGCATTGATGGTTAAACCAGAGATTGTGATGCTCGATGAACCGATGGCTGGAGTAAACCCAGCGCTCAAGCAATCGCTCCTTGGCCACATCAAAGATCTTCGCGATGAGGGAATGACAGTTCTCTTCGTAGAGCACGATATGGATATGGTCCGCGATATTAGCGATTGGGTCATTGTGATGGCTGAAGGAAAAATAGTTGCTGAGGGTGCTCCCGATTCTGTTATGGGCAATCAAGCGGTTATTGATGCCTACCTTGGCGCCCACCACGACCTCTCCCTTGAAGAGGGGCGGTAAGAAAGTATGAATTCTCTAGAGACAACGGGCACACCACTGGTTGAGGCCGCGGGAATTATCGCTGGCTATCTTCCCGGAGTGAACATTCTCAATGGGTGCGACCTCTACGCCAATGAAGGAGAGTTGGTAGGAATCATTGGCCCTAATGGCGCAGGTAAATCCACCCTTCTCAAATCGCTCTTTGGTTTGGTGAAAGTTCGCGATGGCATTGTTCGACTAAAGGGTGAAGATGTCACCAATCAACGTGCAGACCAACTCGTCCGCGCCGGAATTGGTTTTGTCCCCCAGACCAATAACGTCTTTCCTTCGCTTACTATCGAGGAGAATCTCCAGATGGGCGCTTATCAACGCCCGGAGAGCTTTGCCGAGCGCTTTGACTTTGTAACCAATCTCTTCCCAACCCTTGGTACCCGACGGAAGCAACGCGCCGGCTCTCTCTCCGGTGGCGAACGTCAAATGGTTGCCATGGGTCGAGCGCTCATGATGGCACCGAGCGTGCTCTTGCTCGACGAACCAAGCGCAGGCCTCTCCCCTGCTCTCCAAGATGAAGTTTTCGTCCGGGTTCGCGAAATTAATAAGACTGGTGTCACCGTAATTATGGTCGAGCAAAATGCTCGTCGCTGTTTGCAGATTGTTGATCGCGGATACGTTCTCGATCAGGGTCGTAATGCATATACCGGAACCGGTCGCTCGCTAGCCAATGACCCTAAAGTCATCGAGCTATATTTGGGAACTCTCGCAAAAAATAATTAAAAGTTAAAAAAAGAATTAGGGCCAGTCTCTTTCGAGACCGGCCCTAATTACTTATCTAGACGCGATTACTGTTGTGCAGGAACTGCGCCGGTGATGAATTGATCTGCTGCTGGTGCAAACTTATCGTTTGCTGTGTATTCGTAAACGCCCATGGTGGCCACTGATGGGTCGCCATTGTCGTCGAATTCAACTGGACCAGAAACACCGTCATAATCAATGTCGGTGCCTGCTGCAATCAAGTCCAAGCACTCTTTGTAGCTAGTGCACTTGGTTCCACCGGAAGAGACTGACTTCAAGTTTGCTGCGATGGTCTTGCCATCGGTGCCCTTGCCCTGCTCAGCAGCGAGTGCGATAAGCATTACTGCATCGTAGGACTCTGGAGCGTAGGAGAAGTCAGTGAGTTTTGGATCTACTGCAAGGAGCTTTGCCTTGAGAGCATCGCTGGTGAGAACGCCAGGAAGTGTTGCCTTGACGCCCTTCATGATGTTCTTTGGTAGATCTTTGTAAGCCTGGCTGGAGAGGTTTCCATCAACGAGGTAAGTCTTTACCTTGTTTGGACCAATTCCCTGCTTGATCAACTCAGTGAGGACCTTGGTGGTCTCATCGAATCCGATGATTGCAATTGCATCTGGCTTTGCAGCCTTTGCCTTTGCAACATCAGCGGAGAACTCAGCAGCTTGTGGGTTGTAAACAACTTGTGTTGAGGTTCCGGAGAAAGCAGCAATACCGTACTTAGCAAGACCATTTCCGTATGCGTCATCGAGGTTTAAGAAGACTGCATTGGTTGCGCCATTCTTTGCCATCAATTGGCCAAGAACTGCACCCTGGAAGGTGTCTGGTGGTGCAGTACGGAAGTAGAGACCGTTATCTGCATAGGTGGTGAGATCTGGGGAGGTGTTCGCTGGTGAGAAGTGAACGATCCCTGCACCTGTGATCTTGTCGATAACAGTGAGTGATACACCAGATGATGCTGCACCCACGATTGCACCGACGCCAGCTGCGATATGTGAATCAGCAGTCTGTTGTGCGATGTCAGTGCTTGTATCTCCAGAGTCGCCACGGATGTGCTCTGCTGGTTGACCAAGAACGCCACCTGCTTCATTGATCTCTTGAATAGCAAGATCAACGCCTGCGAACTCTGGTGGCCCGAGGAATGCGAGGTTACCTGTTTCTGGAAGTAGTGAACCGATCTTCAATGGACCAGTTGAAGCAGGAGCTGCCTCTTCTGATGCAGTGTCGGTAGCGGTCTCTTCTGAAGCTGTGTCAGATGATGACGAGCAGCCTGCGAGAACGAGCGTCGCTACAGCGAAGGCGGTTACGACCTTCCACTTGTATGACTTTTGCATTATTTCCCTTTCGATGATTTTTCGAAGTACTTCGTCTTTCCTCCCAGAACGTGATGAAATTGAGATTATTCTGGGCGAATTACTGGCTGAGTATGCCAAATGTGAGGCAAAGTTGTAAGTCGGAGAGCCCGCTAAATTGGCCACATCCCTCGGGTTTATCTGGGGAAACCGCCCAAACCCGCGCTTTAGCCGCTCAGTTAACCCTTAATTCCCTGTTTCTCTGGATTTTTCTTCCGGGAGGCCCGCCACCAAAGAGCGCGCCACCTCGGCCATCGAAATTCGTCGATCCATAGCGCTCCGTTGGAGCCACGTAAAAGCCTCGGGTTCACTCATCGCGCGATCTCGCATGAGGATCCCCTTCGCACGTTCAAGTAGTTTTCTGGCTTCCAAGCGTGCCGATAAATTCTCAATCTCCCCTTCAAGTATCTGTCGCTCAAAAAAACGAGTGCGCGCAACTTCAATCGCCGGAATTAAATCGGTAATCGTGAAAGGTTTAATGAGATAAGCCATCACGCCAGCGCTATTTGCTCGTTCAATCAACTCGCGTTGGCTAAATGCCGTCAACATCACAATGGGAACTTCGCCGCGCAACTCTTGCGCGGCTGTTATTCCATCCTTGATAGGCATCTTGACATCAAAGAGAGCAATATCTGGTTTTTGCTCACGAACTTTTGCGATTGCCTCACTACCATTTGCCGCTTCGCCAACAACCTCATAGCCCTCGCGCTCTAACATTTCCACGAGGTCCATCCGAATAAGCGCTTCATCTTCAGCAACAACTATCCGGAGCGGTCCGGTAGCTTGCGTTGGCGGATTCACGTGCCCCGAGTCGGATTCGAACCGACACTATGCAGTGTTTGAGACTGCCCTCTCTACCGTTGGAGTACCGAGGCGCTTGAGTTGTTCGCCCCAGTTTAGCGGTAGGCGGGGGCAACGCCTCCCACAGCATCTCCAATCCGATGAACTCGCATCGCATTGGTTGAACCAGGGATTCCTGGCGGGCTCCCTGCAACTATGACGATGTAATCGCCGATAGCAGCTCGGGCAGTGTCAAGAAGAGCTGAATCAATCTGTTTAACCATCTCGTCGGTATGTTTCGCAGAAGGGATGACCATCGGCTCCACTCCCCATGACAAGGCCAATTGGTGCGCGGTACCGATCTCCGGGGTTAGCGCAAGTATGGGAATTTCAGAGCGTAATCTCGCCATTCGTCGCGCTGAATCTCCACTTTGCGTAAATGCAACGAGAAACCGTGCGCCAACAACCGCACCGACCTCTGCCGCAGCCTTGGTGATTGCCCCGGACTTGCTGTGCGGCGTATGGCGTAACGGAGCAACTTGAGCCAACGCCTCCTCTTCGATTTTTGCGATGATGCGCGACATCATTGCAACTGCTTCGATTGGATACTTGCCAACACTGGTCTCCCCCGAGAGCATCAAGGCATCGGCTCCATCCAATATGGCGTTAGCACAATCTGTCGCTTCCGCACGTGTAGGAGTTGGTAGCGAAATCATCGATTCCAGCATTTGAGTAGCAACAATTACGGGTTTGGCATTCTCTCGCGCTGCAATGATGCACTTTTTCTGAACGAGTGGAACCTCTTCGATGGGAAGCTCCACACCTAAATCTCCACGCGCCACCATTAATCCATCAAATGCTCCAACGATTTCGTCAAGATTAGAGACCGCTTGGGGCTTCTCGATTTTTGCAATCACCGGAATTCGAACGTTAAAGCGATCCATTACTGCATGGACTCCACGAATATCGTCAGCAGTTCTTACGAATGAGAGCGCGATGATATCGACGCCAGCGCCAAGCGCCCATTCGAGGTCAGCAACATCCTTTTCGGAGAGCGCAGGCACAGAGAGTGAAGAGCCTGGCGCATTAATCCCTTTGTTATTACTAATTAATCCACCAGTACGTACCACCGTATGAATATCGTTACTCTCTATTTTTGAAACTTGTAGCCGAACCTTGCCATCGTCAATAAGCAAGATGTCACCTGCGGTGCAGTCACGAGCAAGTCCTTTATACGTGGTAGAAGCGCGCGAATTATTGCCAATAATCTCGTCCATAGTGATTACGAAGTTCGAACCCTGCGCTAATTCGTGGGTCCCCTCGACGAATTTTCCGAGTCGAATTTTAGGTCCTTGTAAATCCGCTAGGAGCGCTACATGCAAACCCCGTTTGATCGATTCAGTGCGCACATGGTGAACGAGCTCTTCATGTTCGCGACGATCACCATGTGAGAGGTTAATTCGTGCAACGTTCATTCCCGCATCGATGAGCGCTCCGATCCGTTCAGCGCTCGCGGTTGCCGGTCCTAATGTGCAGACAATCTTCGCACGCCGTTGCAGGACCATGTGAT
>JBEGVX010000071.1:0-5090 GCA_041178105.1 Actinomycetota bacterium | reverse complement strand
GCTACTTGCCCCAATCAGAAGTATTCCAGCAGCAACCATTACCCAGGTGATAACTGGGCCAATCATTGAGATAGTAAATTGCAAGGAATTTGGTTCGCCATATCGGGCGCCTGTACGCGTCTCGAGCCTTGCCTCGACCCGAACTTTTCCGTTGGCGACCGCTTTAGCTGTTATGAGTACTTGTTTCCGAGAATTCTCAGCCAAAGTTACTTTCTTCGCAGTATCGATGACTATGCGTGCATTCTCGGCATGAAGAATTAGTACAACTTCCGCTGGTGCAGAGAACTCATTGACGATGGTGACGGGGATTTCTTCATTTGTGGAGGTCAGCGTGTATTTTCCTGGTAGCACTCTAACTTTTTTCTCGAGCCGATCGACCGTTCCGTTAAGCGAGATAGCTAGGTATTGAACTTGTTTCCGTGAAAGTTGCGGATTTAATAGAGCATTACTCCGAAGGGCAACTTCCGACACTTCACCATCGGAGGTAATTGCCTCAATTCGGTTAAGTTTTTTATGGAGTACTGAAAAAGCGCTCTTTGCTCGGTTAGATACCGTTTTATTACCTGGCGGGAGTTCTGCTGGTAACCCAGCAGAAACGGGGATATCTAATGCGCGAGCTAAACGAAGGGCGCTGATGCTCTGAATTTTTGCAAGTTCAACATCTGAAATTTTCTTACGCACTGCTAAATCTGGCGACCCATAAGGAAGTGCAAAGACTTGATTGTCGCCAATCGATGCGCGGATTAAATCCAAAAAAGTTTTCGCAGCCTCTGAGAATTTGCCTGGTTCGTTAGGAAGCACGGTATATCCATCAGACATATCGATTATCTCTTCGATAAGTTGGGGATCTATCACCCAAGAGCTCTTTTTGGGAGCATCGCTCACCTTTTGGTAAAGCTCACCAAAGTAAGAGATTGATTCGCCAAGTACCTCGTCAGAGAATTTCCCATTCACTTCTCGATGAAAGGTATCTGAGATGACGGTGATGGGAGGGTTTTTGGCGGTTGCACTAAATCCATTTACAGTAAAAGGAGAGATGATAAAGAAAATTATGAAGGGAAGTAGGTAGCGGGCAAATAACTGTCGTCTCATGCGCGCAGATCCCCAGAGCGTTGGATTAACTTTCTCTCGTCGGGGTAGGCAAGTGTTTTGGCAATGTCATCAAGCGGGAACCATTTCACATCATCAACTTCGCTAACCTGAGGTTCGAGCGTTCCGGAGAGTTCTGAAAAGAGAAAGTGATGTACGGTCTTATGAATTCGCTTGCCCTCTGCCATAAACCAAAAATCAATCACGCCTAATGAGCGAGTGATAGAACTTTTAATTCCTGTCTCTTCGAGAACTTCGCGTAGCGCTGCATCCTCCGGACTTTCACCCGCTTCGATATGTCCTTTTGGAAGTGACCAGAGCATCCGCCCACGCTTATCAATCCTTCCGATAAGCAATCCTTGTTCGCCGCTTTTATCAACGACTAAACCACCCGCACTGACCTCTTCCACTCTCTTGCTCGTGTTTTGATTTTTATGGACTCGCTTCTTCGTTGGATTGGATTTGCTGCCTGAACGCTCTGCACGGCCTGACTGGCCGGATTTTTTTGTTCTATGTGTTCGCTTTGAACGTGGCTTTCGTGAATCGTCGGCAGAGTTGGGCCCAGCTGGCGCACGAGAAGCGCGCGAGCCTGAAGATTGTGAAGAGTTAGGTGAGGAAGGCGAAGAGACAGGTGCGATAAAAACCGGCTCGAGCCCGCCCTCACCCGAGGTACGGGACATACCCCTACCTTACCCGCGTACCCTTGCTGTCCATGAGCGCAATTTCGCCAGAACAGGCAAGGGCGGCCGCGAACCTCGTCACACTCCCCAAGGCGGCGGTTGATTTGGCGCGCGCATTCCGCGCTGCGGGCTTTCGGTTAGCCCTGGTGGGTGGCCCAGTTCGTGACGCGCTCCTTGGACGCAGTGGAAATGATCTTGATTTCACCACCGATGCTCGCCCTGAAGAGTCAATGAAAATTCTCAAAGGTTGGACCGATGCAACCTGGGATACCGGAATCGCTTACGGAACTGTTGCTGGCAAGAAAGGTGATGTAACTGCTGAGATCACAACTTTTCGCAAAGATTCGTATTCAGAGAAGAGTCGCAAACCTGAAGTGGAGTACGGAGATAGCCTTGAAGGAGATCTAAGACGTCGCGATTTTACTGTCAATGCAATGGCGCTAGAGATTGGCGAAAAAGAGAATACATTCGTTGATCCTTTCGGTGGCTTAAAAGATATTGTCGCTAAAAAAATTCGTACACCTATATCTGCAGAAGAACTCTTCTCAGAAGATCCACTCCGCATGATGCGTGCCGCTCGATTTGCTGCACAGCTTGGATTTGAAGTTGATGGTGAAGTAATTAGTGCCATTAAAGCGATGAAAGAACGATTAACCATAATTTCTGCAGAAAGAATTCGTGATGAGTTTGTAAAAACATTGATGTCAGCTGATCCACGACGCGGGTTAATATTAATGGTAGAAAGTGGTCTCTGCGAATTTTTCTTACCTGAACTTCCGACGCTGCGTCTTGAAATTGATGAGCATCATCGCCACAAGGATGTTTATGAACACTCGCTAATAGTTCTTGAACAAGCAATCGAGATGGAAGAGCGACTTGGTGGACCAAACCTCACGATACGTCTTGCTGCGCTATTACATGACATCGGTAAACCTAAAACTCGTGCGCTTATTGAGGGTGGTGGAGTTTCATTCCATCATCATGAGGTTGTTGGCTCAAAGATGACCAAGAAGCGTTTGAAAGAATTGCGTTTTGATCGGGAAACTATCGATGACGTTTCAACCTTGGTGGCGCTCCACCTTCGCTTTCACGGATATGGCAGCGGAGAGTGGACCGATAGCGCTGTCCGTAGGTATGTTCGGGATGCGGGAGATTTACTGGTTCATTTGCATGTTTTGACTAGAGCTGACTGCACGACGCGAAATGTGCGTAAAGCCCAGGCGCTTGCCGCAACGTACGATCAATTGGAATCGCGTATTGAGCAGCTTGCGCAAGAAGAGGAATTGGCCGCCATTAGACCCGATCTCAATGGAAATGAAATTATTGAGATTCTTGGCATTAAGCCTGGACCGATAGTGGGTAAGGCATATGACTATCTACTTGAACTTCGAATGGAACATGGCCCACTTGGACGCGAGCGCGCAATCGAAGAGCTACTTAAGTGGAGTAAGCAGTCGGAGGGGTAAGTGGGTTACACACGCGCACTCTATATACCCTTTGATCACCTTCACCGAAACTATGGTGTGCTGAAAGAGGCCGACCCACAGCAAGATCGGATTTTCTTTGTAGAGAGTGCGCGAATGCGCTCAGGGCGGAACTGGCATCCTGAACGTCTCTTCTTTCTCATATCAAGCGCTCGCCACTTTGTAGAAGAACTTCGTGATGAAGGATTTGAAGTTGATTACATAAAAGCACCCACTACACGCGATGGTATCTCAGGATTACTAAAAAAGTTTCCCAACTTAACATTACATGCAACAAAACAATCGTCATTTAAATTACAAAGAACTTTGGAAGAGTTAGGCGCAAACTTTGTTGAGAATGATTTCTTTTTAACTCCACGAGCGCTTTTCGAAGAGTGGGCGGGGCGACAGAAGAGCTATCTCATGGAGAATTTCTATCGCGAACAGCGCAAGCGCCTCAATGTGCTGATGAAGAATGGGAAACCAGTAGGCGACGCGTGGAATTTCGATAAAGAGAATCGATTACCGCCACCGAAAGAATATAGCTGGCCTGAGTATCAAGGATTTGACCGAGATGAAATTGATAATGAAGTAGCAACCGATCTCAACATGGTTCCAACTCGTACCTGGGCAACCACACGAAAAGGCGCTCTCAAACAACTTAGCTATTTTATCGATAAACACTTTGCCCAATTTGGGCCGTACGAAGATGCAATGGCCCTTGATAGTTGGTCGCTCCATCACTCTGTCATTAGTCCTTATATCAATAATGGCCTGCTCCACCCTGATGAAGTTCTCTCTGCGGCAGTCGAAGCGTTTGAATCCGGGACAGTTCCGATCGAATCAGCAGAAGGTTTTATTAGACAAATTATTGGTTGGCGCGAGTATATAAACGGTATGTATTGGCATTTAGGTGAGGAATATCGGAACCGAAATGGATTAAATGCCATCCGCCCACTACTCCCACTATTCACATCAAGCGCCAAAACTGAAATGAATTGCGTTCGTTTAATCGTGCACGACATTGAAGAACGAGCATGGGTCCATCACATTCCTCGTCTTATGGTTCTTAGTAATTTAGCGCTCATAACAGGTACCAATCCGCAGCAGTTCCTCGATTGGATGCGCGAGCGCTTTATTGATGCCTCTGATTGGGTGATGGTTCCCAATGTGATTGGTATGGGTGTCCATGCAGATGGTGGCCAGATGATGACCAAACCATATGCTGCGGGCGGCGCATATATTTCCCGAATGTCGCACTACTGCAAAGGCTGTGTTTACGATCCTAAATTGCGCGTAGGTGAAAAAGCTTGTCCGTTTACCACTTTATATTGGGATTTTCTCGACCGAAATCGAGAGATCTTCTCCAAAAACCATCGAATGTTTCAACAAATTAATGGATTAAAACGCCTTAGTGATCTACCAGAGTTGCGAGAGAGAGCAAAGGAAGTTCTAGCGGGTTTAGATTTAGGAGAAATTTAATATTTTGCCCATTTTGTCAGCTGACAAGCAGATAGATTTGTTAAGGTCTCCAAATACAAAAGGGAGGGAATATGAAGCGTTTTCGATCGGTTAGGGTCACTCAAGTTGTAGTTGTATCGGTTATTCTGGCAATAGGTTTTGGTCATACCGCTAACGCATCGACGCCAATTCCAGCACAGCAGAAAAAATTTATCGAAATAATTAAAACTGGAGTTAAAGCATACAAAGATGCTAAGACGGATTTAAAATCTTCAGTAGCGCTACGTAAACGTGATAAAGCTGCTTGTGCTGTACTTAGTGGTAATAAGGCAACTAATTGGGTCGGAACCATTAAAGATATTGGCGCGAACAGCGAGGGTAAGGCGTACATTCAAAT
>JBEGVX010000070.1:0-7220 GCA_041178105.1 Actinomycetota bacterium | reverse complement strand
CAAAAATGATGAGCATCAGCGCAGTGCTTATCCAGATTGGTTTTGGCTTTCGATCGACCCAGCCACCAACTTTTGCCCAAAGTCCCGACATCTTCTCGTCTTCACTATCGAAACGAGGTTTTTTCGGCCAGAAGATCCATCGACCGAAGAGGACAAGTAGCGAAGGGAGCAAAGTGAGTGCAGCGAACATCGCACAGGCAATACCGATGGAACCTACTGGGCCTAGCCCACGATTGCTCGACAAGTCACTGAGTAGCAACACCATCAATCCAGCAATCACTGTTGAGCCCGAGGCGATAATTGGCTCTACCACACCGCGAAGGGCAACTCGCATTGCAACAAAACGAGATTGGTATTGGTGCAACTCTTCCCGGTACCGAGAAATCAGCAAGAGCGCGTAATCAGTTGCGGCGCCCAAAACAAGTACATCGAGAATTCCTTGAGTCTGAGCATTGAGATCAATTATTTCTGCTTTGGCCAAGTAATACACAATCATTGTGGCAAAACCCAGCGCAGTTGCTGCCGTGAAAAGTGGCAGCACCCAAAGAAGTGGTGATCGGTAAACAATGATGAGAATGATGGCAACAACGATCAAAGTGGTTGAAAGCAATCTGGTGTCGATGGATCCAAAGGCGCCAAAGAGGTCGGCAAAGATGCCACCGGCACCGGTGACGTGTGTTTCTACACCATTGGCTGCGAAGTTCTTTTCTAAATCACTTCGTATAAATTCGATGATGAGCGGCAGTAGTGGTTCTTCTTCAATATTCTCTCCGGCAATTTTAGAATTTAACTGAACATTAATCAGAGCTGCCTTGCCATCTGCTGATGGAATTGCCTGCAATGGGGCCCCGGGAGCGAAGTAGGTACTCAGCGGTTTTTTAGATTCGGGGAGCAATTTTGAACCTAGCGATGCCGCGTAACTATTAAGTTGCGCGAAAGCTTCTGGGTTTGTCGTCGGGTTAAGTTCCCCTAAAAAGAGAATCAGCGTGGGCAGCAAATCTGAAGATTGGTCAGAGAATTTAACGGTGATTTTACTTGCCACTGTCGATTCAGCGCTTTCCGGGAGAAAGGCGGAATTGTCATTCTCTTGAACTGTAGAAATTTTTGAAAAGACCGGACCTGAAACGCCTCCGATAGCCAACCAACCAATGACAACCACGATCGCAATCCATAGCCCTTTTCGAGCGCGAAGAGTTTGAGCGCCATTGGACGCGCTCGCTCCAGAGATTTGAGAATTTGGGCTCGACATGGCGGAATAGGTCCTCTCAGCGTTCAAGTTCAGGTTCGGGTTCGGGATGCAACTCGCCCCATAGAGGGAAGGCGATAGAGCCTAATTCTATCTCGCGTTCGGGGAATACGGCGTATTCCCGTGCCTTGGGTAGGCTAAAGGCTATGGCAATAGCGACCCACACTCGAGTTCAGACCCAGAATGTAGGGCTGATCGAGTATCGCGCCGGCATCGCCTTTCAAAATGAATTGCACCAAAAAATCCTGACCGAGGGTGCGCCCTCGACGTTACTTCTTCTTGAACACCCATCGGTTTATACCGCTGGTCGACGGACGGCGCCTGAAGATCGCCCATCAAATGGTGTCCCAGTAATCGATGTCGACCGAGGAGGGAAAATCACTTGGCACGGACCGGGCCAACTTGTCGGATATCCCATCGTGAAATTAAAAGAACCAACGAAGGTCGTAGATTTTGTTCGAGCGCTCGAACGGGCATTAATTGCCTCCCTGAATCAATTTGGAATAGAGGCAATTCAAATTTGCGAGAACTCGGGTGTGTGGATTGAAGATGAGTTGGGTAAGAGAAAGATTGCGGCAATTGGAATACGAGTTGCAAAAGGTATCGTCACACATGGCTTCGCACTGAACGTCAACCCCGATTTAACTTTCTTCGAACAGATAATTCCATGTGGAATACCCGATGTTGTGACCACTTCGATGAGTAAAGAGTTGAACCGAGAAATTTCCGTGGGCGAAGTACTCCCTATAGTTGCTTTCGAAATGGAAAAAGAATTTGAAAAGGTGATTGCATGAACTCCCCCGTTCCTGAAGGGCGTCGCCTGCTTCGCATCGAAGCGCGTAACGCTCAAACCCCCATTGAACGGAAACCTGAATGGATTAAGACCAAAGCAAAAATGGGTCCGGAGTACACAAGTCTTCGCTCGCTTGTTGCAGGAGAAGGTCTGCACACTGTTTGCCAAGAAGCGGCCTGTCCTAACATTTTTGAGTGCTGGGAAGATCGCGAGGCAACATTTCTCATTGGCGGCTCTGTCTGTACTCGCCGGTGCGACTTTTGCAACATCGATACTGGTAAACCACTCCCACTAGATCGAGATGAGCCCAGACGGGTTGCAGAGTCGGTGGCAAAGATGCAGTTGCGTTACGCGACCGTTACTGGTGTAGCGCGCGACGATCTTGAAGATGAGGGCGCTTGGCTCTATGCAGAAACTATTATCAAAATCCACGAAATGGTTCCTGGTTGTGGTGTCGAGATGCTCGCTCCTGATTTCAACGCACGTCCAGAGCTTTTGAAAGAAGTTTTCGCAGCTAAGCCTGAGGTATTCGCACACAACCTAGAAACTGTGCCAAGAATATTCCGACAGATTCGCCCTGCTTTCACATATGAGCGTTCTCTAGATGTTATCTCTCAAGCTAGAGATTTTGGTTTGATCACAAAATCCAATTTGATCCTTGGCCTGGGCGAAACTCGAGAAGAGATTGAAGAAGCGCTTGTGAATTTACATGAGGCAGGATGCGATTTGATAACTATCACGCAGTATCTTCGCCCGACAGCTAAACATCATCCCGTTGAACGATGGGTCAAACCCGAAGAATTTGTTGCTCTAGCAAAACTCGCTGAAGAGATAGGTTTCTCTGGAGTCATGAGCGGTCCACTTGTACGTTCGAGTTACCGGGCTGGAAAGTTATATGCGCAGGCTCTTCAAATGCGTGAAGCTAAAAAAGTGAACGCCACACATGACTGATCGGGTCTATCCAGTTGTTGTCGTTCTGATTCGACTATTTTGGCGCTATCTCGGATTGAAATTCACCATCAAGGGCGCCGAACGCATTCCGCGCACTGGTGGCGCGATTATGGCAATTAACCACATCGGCTATCTCGATTTTGCACTCTCTGGAACGGCGGCACTTCCTGCAAAAAGGTACGTCCGCTACATGGCGAAGAAGGAAATTTTTGATCATAAAATTGCGGGGCCGCTCATGCGCGGCATGCACCACATTAGCGTGGATAGAGAATCTGGTTCAGCATCCTTTGTTGCCGCCCTTCGAGCACTGAAGGCTGGAGAGATTGTCGGAATTTTTCCCGAAGCGACTATTTCAAAGAGTTTTGAAATTAAATCATTGAAAAGTGGCGCTGCACGTTTAGCGGTTGGTGCCGATGTTCCGATTTTGCCAACCATTGTGTGGGGCAGTCAGCGAATCTGGACCAAAGGACGGAAACGAGACTTTGGGCGGAAGAAATTTCCCATTTCTATTTATATTGGAGAAGCGCTCCATTTCACTCGGGAGACTCAGGTAGAGGTAGCGGAAGCTCAGATCAAAAGTGCGCTGGAACAACTGCTGAAAAAAGTCCAAGATGAGTACCCCGACAACCATCGTGGACAATGGTGGGCCCCTGCTCGGCTAGGTGGAGGGGCGCCAACATTGGCAGAAGTTGAAAGCGAGAGAGGGTAACCTTTAGCCCATGGTGCGCGAGAAAAAAGAAAAGAAAGAAAAGAAAGTAAGGAAAACACCTGCGTGGATTAAAACCCTGCGCCAGGCTTATTCGGTTACTCGGGAAGCTAGACCGCTTCTGCCACTTATCCTGCTCCTCATTTTTCTCTCAACGATGGCGATTGGCGTTGGCCTCGGTGTTGCCTTCGGTCGCATTCTTTATGTCACTCTGATGACAATTCCCTTCGCACTTCTCATTACGCTCTTTAGTTTCTCGAGAATTGCAGAGGGCGCTGCGTACAAATCTATTGCTGGCCAAGCGGGCGCCGGAGCGAGCGTATTGATGTCGATTCGCAAAGGTTGGACAACCACGGCAGGAGTTCAAGTCGCTCGAAATCAGGATCTTGTCCATAGAAGTTTAGGGCGCGCAGGTGTCGTAATAACTGGCGAAGGTAGTAACAATGTCCGCGTCATGATGACGGATGAACGGCGCAAAATGGAGCGCTTCCTCTCTGGAGTTCCCGTTCATGAAGTCTTAGTAGGTGATGAAGAGGGACGTATCCCCCTTCGAAAACTGCAGAAGCACTTGAAGAAGCTCCCGAAGAAATTAACGAAATCTCAACTACGTGAAGCGCGCGCCCGTGAGAAGTCCCTGGGTGGAATGAAATTGCCAATGCCTAAAGGGCCGATGCCTAATATGCGAAAGATTCCTAAACGCTAACAACAGTTACTGAACGCACCGCGCGATCGTGTAAGCCACGTCCATTAACGCTCAGCAATGGTGGAACCACTAAGCAAATTAAAGCGCTGCGAATAATTGTTGGAAGAACGCCAATTCGCAAACCAGTATCGATATCGACCACGCGAATCCCTACGATCACTTGACCTGCGGAACCGCCCAGAAGCGTTGTAAAGAGAACGACCTCGGCGAAGAAAACGAGAAGAGTTACCCAGCCAGAGATTTGTTGCTCGGAAACAAGTAGGCGTGCTACCAGCGAGGAGGCGAGCCAATCGAGGCAGAGCGCGAAGAGCCTTCTTCCAAGGGAGGCCTGGCGGAGCCCGCCCTCGGGACGCTCAGAAGCGCCTGAATCTGCGGGATCGGTACCGGTCATGTCGCAAGCCTAAAGGGTCGCTGGAAGAGTGGAAACAATCCCGAAACATTGAGGTTATTCCCCCTTCATGGCATTGGTCTAACCTCAGGTTTCGTTGGAGCGCCCTTCATCACTGACGCTGAATGGCTCTTCATCCACCTGTATGAGCAAACCTCGCGAGTAAATGCTCGTGAGAATGAAAATGGAGGAAGAGATGTTTAAAAGCGCAAGCGAAATACTTGCCTACATAAAGAAAGAGAATGTAAAACTTATCGATGTTCGTTTCATCGATCTACCAGGCATTCAGCACCACTTCAATGTGCCTGCAGAATCTTTTGATGATGCGGTCTTTACAGAAGGTTTGATGTTTGACGGTTCATCCATTCGCGGTTTCCAGTCCATCCACGAATCAGATATGAAACTTCTACCGGTTCCTGGATCTGCATTTATCGATCCATTCCGAAAAGAGAAGACGCTCGTCATTCTCTTCTCCGTACATAACCCAGTAGATAACACTCCTTACTCACGTGATCCACGCGGCATCGTGGCAAAGGCTGTTGAGTACATGCGTTCCACTGGAATCGCAGATACCGCCTTCTTCGCTCCAGAGGCTGAGTTCTATGTTTTCGATAGCGTCCGCTTCAAGACTGGAATGAATGAGGCATACCACCACATTGATTCTTATGAAGGCGCATGGAACACCGGAATCGAATATGACCAAGATGGCACTCCTAACCGTGGCTATCGCACCCGAATCAAGGGTGGATACTTCCCCGTTTCGCCGACTGATCAATTCGCAGATCTTCGCGATCAGATGGTGATGAATCTTGGCCAAGTTGGGCTACAAGTCGAGCGCTCACACCATGAAGTTGGTACTGCAGGACAGATGGAGATCAACTATCGCTTCACGGACATTTTAAGTGCTGGTGATGAGTTGATGAAGTTCAAATACATCATCAAGAACACCGCATGGCAAGCAGGCAAGACTGCAACTTTCATGCCAAAGCCGCTCTTTGGAGATAACGGTTCGGGCATGCACGTTCACCAATCACTCTGGAAAGATGGTAAGCCACTCTTCTGGGGCGAAGGTTATGGAGATCTCTCCGACATGGCTCGCTGGTACATCGGCGGTCTGCTCAAGCACGCTCCTTCACTTCTTGCGTTCACCAACCCAACGGTCAACTCTTATCGCCGCTTAGTTCCAGGATATGAAGCTCCAGTGAACTTGGTCTACTCGGCTCGTAACCGTTCGGCATGTATCCGTATTCCAATCACCGGATCCAATCCGAAGGCAAAGCGCATTGAGTTCCGCTGCCCAGATCCATCATCCAATCCATATCTCGCATTCGCTGCGATGCTCATGGCAGGTCTTGATGGAATTAAGAACAAGATTGAGCCACCGAAGCCTGTTGATAAGGATCTCTACGAGCTCGAGGGTGCAGAGGCGGCAGCGATTCCGCAGGTACCTGGTTCACTCGGTGAAGTTCTCGATAATCTCGAGAATGATCACGCCTTCCTTACCCAAGGTGGCGTCTTTGCTCAGGATCTCATCGATACCTGGATTGCGTTTAAGCGCAAGGAAGAAGTTGATTACGTTCGACTTCGCCCACATCCAGCAGAGTTTGAACTCTACTTCGATATTTAAATCCCCGAGATCAGAAACCCCTGGCGTCTCATACCGCCGGGGGTTTCTACTTTTTATAAGTAATGCGAAGTACTAATAACGATACAAGTAAACATGCAATGCCACTTGCATAAAAAGCCGCTGCATAATCTCCAAATTTAACTCGTGCAACCCCAGCGCCGAAGGCAGCAATCGAACCACCAATTTGATGTGCTGCAAAAACCCACCCATAAACAACCGTTGCGCGCTCTGGCCCCAGCACTGTTCGACAGAGCAAGATTGTTGGCGGAACGGTCGCTACCCAATCAAGGCCGTAGAAAATTACAAAAAATAAAGTGGATGGATGAACCGTTGCAAAGAGAATAGATGGCAGTAGAAATAACGAAAGGCCTCTGAGAAAATAATAAAAGAAGAGTAATTTCCGAGGATCAATTCGATCGGTTAACCATCCAGAGAAAAGCGTTCCCACCACATCAAAAACTCCAATAAGGGCGAGCAAACTTGCAGCAGCAACTTCCATCATTCCGTGATCGTGGGCTGCAGGAATGAAATGCGTTCCAATTAGCCCACTAGTGGATAACCCGCAGACGAAGAACGAAATAACTAGGTACCAGAAATTCTTCACTCGAACTGCCTCACGCAAGGTATTCACTGCAAGTGCGGCAGCATTTCCTTTTATCTGGCTAGGCGCCTGCCAATCCTCTTGAGCGCCAAATGGTCGCACTCCGATATCCGAAGGTCGCTCTGGCAAAAGAATATAAATCAGAGGAACCATCACCAATGCAGCGATACCCACAGTTATTGAGACGCTCTTCCAGCCATAAGTG
>JBEGVX010000069.1:0-2609 GCA_041178105.1 Actinomycetota bacterium | reverse complement strand
ATAGACAGCGATATGCACCCGCTCAGGATACGGGGAAAGCGGTACGGTTTACTCATGGGAATGGCATCAGGCATTGGATTGGCGAATATAACTGCGCAAGGCACGGTTCTCGATGTGTGGTTTCCACAGCCAACGCTCAGCGAGCTTGCCTCGTCAGGTGCGTCAAATGTGCGAGCAGAGCTAGCGAAACTTCAAGGTGCCGATAGCGATCGAGATGTCCAGCGACAAATAATTGAAATTGAGATTGATACAACCAAAGCCCCAGCTTCTACGGCAGATGTCTATCTCCGATTACATTTACTCTCACATCGACTAGTGAAGCCACACGGCCAATCTCTCGAGGGAATTTTTGGCCTATTACCTAACGTTGTGTGGACCTCATTTGGCCCTTGCCTCAATGAGAATTTTGAAAAAACTCGCGCACGCTTAATGAACCGTGGCCATGTGACGGTCTATGGCGTCGATAAATTTCCGCGAATGGTTGACTACGTAATCCCTAGTGGCGTCCGGATTGCTGATGCTGATCGAGTTCGGTTAGGCGCATATCTTTCAAGTGGTACCACTGTCATGCATGAGGGTTTCGTCAATTTCAATGCAGGAACCCTTGGCGCTTCCATGGTGGAAGGTCGGATATCTGCCGGTGTCATCGTCGGCGATGGGTCTGATATTGGCGGAGGTGCTTCAATCATGGGAACACTCTCCGGTGGTGGCAAAGAGATCATCTCTATAGGTGAAAAAACACTCCTTGGTGCAAATGCTGGTTTAGGAATTTCACTTGGGAATAACTGTGTCGTTGAGGCGGGGCTCTATCTCACTGCGGCATCGAAAGTCACACTTCCAGATGGCCAGATAGTAAAAGCGCGCGAACTTTCTGGTGGAAACAATTTGCTATTCCGGAGAAATTCCCAGAATGGATCTATCGAAGCGCTGCCAAAAGAGGGAAGTTGGGGCGGATTAAATTCAGTGCTCCACGCTAACTAAGATTTCTAAAGGGAGTGAGTGAGAGCTCCCGATCCGCAACAGTTATCGAAGCGATATTTGGAAATCTTCCGAGTAACTCGCGAGCTCTCTCCACCTCTGATTGTGAATCATCAGCACTTGCAATGAGCACTGGAGATTGCCAACTCGAGGCGATGAATGAAGTTGCAGGAGAGCGCGTCACCACAATTCGTGTGGGGAATTTAAATTCAGCAACCTCACCATAAAAAATTCCATTTACTGCACGTTCATCAAGTACGTTCTGCAGCACTTTCGAAGGTTGATAGTCGGCGCTCCAAACTATCGGGCGATTCGAGGCAATCAAACGAGCTGCATCATCAATCATCTGGCGACTTTCACTGGAAATCAAAATTAGAGGGTCACCTGGGGTCAGCTTTAAGAGCTTCTCACTAACCTCAATCTCATCTCTTCCTTCGTAACGCACTTGAGCCAATTTGCGTTTGCTAAGCGCGCCCTTCGTAGGGAGCTGATTGCTTTGGCCAATTAAAATTACTGAAGAAATCTTGCGCCGTGCCAGTTCTTTCACAGTCTCCGCACTGACATCTCTCTTTGTCACATTTAAAATGGGGAGCTGAAATTGATTCGCGTATGCGATTCCTGCTAGCGCACTTGCAGGATCTTTCTCAAAGTTGACCAAAACTGCGCTCTTTGCCTTTGGCCAAAGTGTGCGTGCTACCGCTATTGCCATCGCATCTGCGCTGGTAACGCTTACTCTATTTACTGAACGTGAAATCCAAGTCGACGGAAGTTTTAGAAGCGAGCGAAATTTTTCACCAGACAACTCTGAACTTTTTCCACTCGCACTAAAGGCGACTACAGCTTTAACCCCTCCAGCCTTGGTACGAGCTGCAATTTCATAACGAACGACGTCAGGCAATTTGAAAGCTGTCGCAAATTCTGATTGCGTAATTTGACGGACCCACGCGCTAAAACTTGGGTTGAGCTTTGGATCCAAACTCCACGGGTCAGGGACCGGTGTCAAATAGGGAATCGAGGAACCCCAAACTTCAGCTACATCTTGGGTCATACCGCCTGTCGAAGATGCATAAAAAGTTGTAACAACCTTCCCTTTGTAGATCACAGCAAGACCTTTACCTGCTTCGGGCTCGGTGGCCGAGATTGCATCGATCCATTTCTGACCGTAAATAGGTTCACTCTCTTTTGAATAACCAACAAAATTTTGATCCTGAATTGTTGAATAGAGATTGCAGTCACAAGACTTCCGATAAATATTCGCCTTCGATAGCGCAAACGATCGAGCAGTAATCACCTGAGCCTCCAACGCTGCACTTGGCCATGATGATGGAACTTCACCAATGCCACGGAGATACTCGGAATGAATTCGAAGAGTTGTCGTTGCAATTATCGAACCTTGGATTGCTGGCGAAGTTGGCGGTATAAATTTCACCTGTATCTGACCATATTTATACTTTCGCACCACTGCCCCCTGGCGCATTTTTACGCTGCTCATCTCACCTGGATAGCTAGGAGTTCCTGACCAACGTAAAGTCCACATTTGTTCGCTGGGCAGAGTTGAACTCTCCTTGGTCAGCGGATCCAGCAGCGAGCTAATTAACGTGCCACTAAGTGCAGAAAAGATAATTTCCCCG
>JBEGVX010000068.1:0-2906 GCA_041178105.1 Actinomycetota bacterium | reverse complement strand
GTTTCGCCTACCTAGCGCACTAGATAATCGCCCTCTTAAATGGAGTGAATTCTTAGAGCGGACTCCTCAGAAAATGTATCTATCGGCAACGCCAGGAAAGTATGAGCTTGGCATTGCGCCTGATGTGGTTGAACAAGTTATTCGCCCAACGGGACTAATTGATCCGAAGATCATCATTAAGCCAATCAAAGGGCAAATCGATGATCTTGTGCACCAGATTCAAGAGCGCGCGGCGAAGAATGAGCGCGTACTGGTGACTACCCTCACCAAAAAAATGTCTGAAGATCTCACCGACTATCTGGTGGAGCAGGGGATTCAAGTCCGTTATCTACATTCCGAAGTTGACACCCTAAGACGCGTTGAATTGCTCCGCGAACTGCGCCAAGGTGAGTTTGACGTTCTCGTTGGAATCAATCTCCTACGTGAAGGCCTCGATTTACCCGAAGTTTCGTTAGTCGCTATTTTGGATGCGGATAAAGAAGGTTTCCTCCGTTCGGCAACTTCATTGATTCAAACTATTGGTCGAGCGGCTCGAAATGTTTCGGGGGAAGTTCACATGTATGCGGATAACCTCACTGATTCGATGATCAAAGCAATCGATGAAACAAATCGAAGACGAGAAAAGCAGGTTGCCTACAACGTTGAACATGGCGTTGATCCACAGCCGCTAAGAAAGAAAATCGCTGATATAACTGATTCAATCGCTAAAGAAGAGGATGATTCCGAGAAGCTTATTGCGCGTGCAAAGCGGATTACCTCGATGCCGGCAATTGGGCAGAATGCGAAGGAATTAGGTAAGTTGCCTCGTGAAGAGTTGGTGGGGCTTATCTCTGCACTAACCGAACAGATGCGAGCATCTGCGGAGAGTCTGCAATTTGAATTGGCTGCTAGATTGCGTGATGAAATTCATGAGTTGAAACGTGAGTTGCGAGGAATGGAGGGCGCGGGAGCATGAAAGAACGTCTTATTGTCCGCGGCGCTCGTGAACATAACCTCAAAGATATTTCAATTGATTTGCCGCGCAATTCTCTGATTGTGTTCACTGGCCTTTCTGGATCAGGAAAATCGAGTCTAGCTTTCGACACAATTTTTGCAGAAGGTCAACGCCGATATGTTGAGTCACTCTCAGCATATGCGCGCCAATTCTTAGGACAGTTAGATAAACCCGACGTTGATTTCATCGAGGGCCTATCGCCAGCGGTTTCCATTGATCAGAAATCCACGAATCGAAATCCGCGATCAACTGTTGGAACTATTACTGAGGTTTACGATTACTTCCGCCTCCTTTACGCGCGAGCCGGAAAAGCACACTGTCCTGAATGTGGCGATGCAGTTTCTAGACAATCAGCGCAACAGATTGTGGATCAAATTCTCACACTCCCGGAAGCGACAAAATTCCATGTACTTGCTCCAGTAGTTCGAGAACGCAAGGGCGAGTTCCTAGATCTCTGGAAAGATTTCACTACTCAAGGATTCGCTCGCGTACGAGTAGACGGAACCGTATACGGGCTAGATGAAGTTCCAAAACTGAAAAAACAAGAGAAACATTCGATCGAGGTTGTAGTCGACCGATTAACGGCGAAGGCATCCAGTAAGCAACGGCTAACTGATTCTATTGAAACAGCTTTAAGGCTTGGCAACGGGATTGTCACATTGGATTTCATCGAGAGAGATGAAAAAAGTTCAGATCGTGAACGCACATTCAGCGAGAAAATGGCCTGCATGAAGTGTGGCATTTCAATCGAAGAATTAGAGCCACGTTCATTCTCATTTAACTCTCCCTTTGGCGCTTGCGGAGATTGCTCAGGCATTGGTACCAAATTAGAGGTAGATATGGAACTTATCGTTCCTGATGATTCGCTCAGTATTTATGAGGGAGCAATTGCCCCGTGGTCAATGGGTGCTAGTTCGGAGTATTTCCTACGGTTGCTCGAGGCGCTCTCAAAGGATATGAACTTTTCCCTCGATGCTCCTTGGAAGAAACTTTCGGTGAAAGTGAAAGATGCAATTCTTAACGGTTATGACTATGAAGTGCATGTTAAGTATAAAAATAGGTATGGCAGAGCCCGTCAATACAGCACTGGCTTCGAAGGGGTAGTGCCATTCTTAGAACGTCGCCATGGTGAAACTGAGAGTGAATTCAGCCGAGATCGATATGAAGCTTTCATGCGCGAAACGCCATGTCCGGCCTGTAAAGGCGCTCGACTCAAAGATGAAATTCTTGCTGTGACGTTGGGCGGGTTAAATATCGCTCAACTGTGCGCTCTTTCGATCGCTGAATGCGCAAATTTTATAGGCAAGCTCTCACTAAGTGCCCGCGAAAAAAAGATTGCCGAGCGCGTACTTAAGGAAGTTAATGCGCGCCTGGGATTCCTTTTGGATGTTGGCCTTGATTACCTCTCGCTTGATCGCCCAGCGGCAACGCTCTCTGGGGGCGAAGCGCAGCGAATTCGCCTTGCAACACAGATTGGCTCTGGCCTAGTGGGAGTGCTCTACGTATTGGATGAGCCAAGCATTGGTTTACATCAACGCGATAACCGTCGTCTAATCGATACTCTCACCAGATTACGCGATTTAGGTAACACGCTAATTGTTGTGGAGCACGATGAGGAGACAATTCGAACTGCAGATTGGATAGTTGATATTGGCCCTGGCGCAGGTGAACATGGTGGCGAGGTTGTGGTTTCCGGACCGTACAAGGAACTCATTGAAAATAAGCGCTCCATTACTGGGGCTTATCTATCAGGGCGCAAGGAAATTGCTATTCCCGCAGTGCGACGCCCGGTTGACCCTAAACGAAAAATTTGTGTTAAAGGCGCACGCGAGAATAACTTGCAAAATATTGATGTGGAATTCCCGCTGGGAACCTTTGTGGCAGTCACTGGCGTAAGCGGTTCTGGTAAATC
>JBEGVX010000067.1:0-3007 GCA_041178105.1 Actinomycetota bacterium | reverse complement strand
GTGCATCTGGAATCGAGTGATTAACTGCAACAAATTCACATTCAAAATCACCGAGTTTTACCTTTTGACCCGCAGTCACCTCTTGAATCAAAGGCGTCATTCGATGTTCTTTCAATTTCTCTGAAATAAATGCCAAGGTCAACTTTGAACCCACGATTCGAATATCGCTTCGCTCACGTAATAGATAAGGAACTGCACCGATGTGATCTTCATGGCCATGCGTAAGAATGACTGCCTCAATATCGTTGAGGCGCCCTCGGATGTATGAGAAATCCGGAAGGATTAAGTCGATTCCTGGTTGGTTCTCTTCTGGAAAGAGTACGCCAACATCAACAATTAAAAGTTTTCCGTTGAATTCGAAGACCGTCATGTTTCGACCGATTTCACCTAAACCACCAAGGGCAACGATTCGTAATCCGTCTTTGGGCAGTTCGGGAGGTAGCGAATATTCAGGATGTGCGTGTGTCATAAAAAGTATCTATCTTTCATTTGAGAGGTACGCGGCCATCTGCAAGATCGCGACGTAATTGCGCAATCTGCTCTGGCGTTGCATCAACTAACGGAAGTCGAGTAAATCCCCCAGGAAGTCCCATGAGGTTTAGCGCAGCCTTTGTGAGAATTGCGCCTTGTGTGCGGAAGGTTCCGGTGTAGACCGGAAGAAGTTCTTGATGAATGGCTAGCGCCTTAGCGCTGTCGCCGGCGAACCAACTATCGAGCATCTGTCGCAGACGTGCACCAACGGTGTGTCCACAGACTGAAACAAAACCAACTGCCCCGACTGAGAGCAACGGAAGATTCAAAATATCATCACCAGAATAAACTGGAATTCCACAACGCTTAATTACCCATGATGTCTCTGCAACATTTCCTTTTGCATCTTTGAGCGCGACTATTCGGGGATGCTCGAAGAGATTAACAATCGTGTCGCTCTCAATTGCGATACCTGTTCGATGTGGAATGTCATACATCATCACCGGAAGATCTGTTGCATCTGCAATCGCTTTGAAATGTGCAGCTACTCCACTCTGTGGCGGCTTGTTGTAGTAAGGAGTAACAACAAGAAGCCCATCAGCACCGGCCGCTTCGGCCTCTCTACCCTGAATCACGCTATGCGATGTTTCGTTATTGCCAGCACCTGCGATTACATGAATCTTTGAACCGACCACCTTCTTAACAACTTTGATGATTTCCACTTTCTCTTCATCACTTGTTGTTGGCGCTTCGCCAGTAGTGCCATTAACGACGATTCCATCATGGCCAGTAGAGACAAGGTGCGCACTAATCTGCTCGACGCCAGCCCAGTCGATTGCCAACTCCTTGGTAAATGGAGTGACCATGGCGGTGATGAGCCGACCAAATGGGGGCGTGATTTCCATAGTGGCAAGGCTACCGCGACTACTGGTCTGGGCGGGCAATGCAGTGACTAGGGGGCGACCCGACCTGACTTTTCAAAGGCGGCATGGGTCAGGGGCATTAAGCGAGCAAAGTGCTCTTCCATCTTCTCTGCGACCATCTCGATCTCACGTTGTGGGTAGCTTGGAAAGTGCGAACCTTCTCGGGAGGTTCGTAACGAAAGGAAGTTCATTAACGCGCGTGCATTCATGGTGACGTACATAGAGGAGAAGAGCCCCACTGGAAGTACCGCTCGCGCAACCTCTCGTGCCACACCAGCATCAAGCATTTTTTTATACTCGGCATAAGCTGCGAGATAAGCAACCTTCATCGCATCAACGGTGAGCGCATGTTGCTCATCAGTTCCATCGACGTATGTATACGCGCCAGGTTTTCCCACCTGTACAAGTGGACGGTTACGTCCCGGCACATAGAAAATTGGTCGAAGTTCTCGATAACGACCGCTCTCTTCGTTATAGGAAGCAATTCGATGGCGCATAAATTCACGGAAGACAAAAATTGGCGCTGAGACAAAGAAGGTCATTGAGGTGTGTTCGAATGGCGTGCCATGTCGCTCACGAGCGAGAAAATTAATTAAGCCAGCTGAACGCTCGGGATCTTTGCCAATTTCATCGAGGGAGGTCTCGCCAGATGTGGAAACGCGCGCGGCCCAAATCACGTCAGCATCGCTGGCGCTATGTTTGACCAACTCCACGGTCACATCATCAAGGAAAACCGGAGCCATATCTCTCTCGTCGCTTGCCACGGAGCAGACCCTACCCTGAGATAGGGCAGGATAGGCCTATGTCTAGGGCGGTGATTCGTGACTCACTAAGCATTTCGATTGCCGTGGGCACTTACGGAGCAGCCTTTGGGGTAGCAAGCATTGCTGCTGGATTATCAGTTGTGCAAACTTGCGCGCTCTCGCTCCTTCTATTTAGTGGCGCCTCGCAATTTGCCGTAGCAGGAGTGATTGGCGCAGGTGGTAGCGCGCTTAGCGCAATTGCCGCCAGCGGGCTTCTTGCACTGCGAAATGGTTTCTATGGCGCGCGAATGGCTCCGCTACTTAAGGTGCGCGGATTGAAGAGAATTCTCGCCTCTCAAATAACCATTGATGAATCGACGGCAATAGCCCTCGCTCATGAGAGCAAAAGCGAGTCTGATGCTCGCACCGGCTTCTGGCTAACTGGCGGTGGAATTTATCTTTTCTGGAATTTAGCAACGTTGATCGGTGCACTCGGCGCAAACGCACTTGGGGATCCTGCGAAATGGGGACTTGATGCAACTATTCCAGCAGCATTTCTTGGTCTACTCTGGCCACGCTTAACAAGCACCAGCTCCAAAGTTGTTGCAGTAGCTGCAGTGGCTCTTGCGTTGCTACTCACTCCATTGCTCACACCAGGGCTTCCGATTATTGCCTGTGCTCTCATACCTTTAATAGTTGGTTGGCGGGTGCGCTCATGATGTGGGGAGCGGTGATTGGTGCGAGCGTGCTTGCCTTTGCATTTAAATATATTGGCCAATCTATTCCGCAATCGTTACTGGCCAATCCACGAATTGCACGAATTGCAGATCTCATTCCAACAGCGTTACTCGCGGGACTTGTTGCCGTACA
>JBEGVX010000066.1:0-16862 GCA_041178105.1 Actinomycetota bacterium | reverse complement strand
CAATTTCGGCGCCACCATTTCGAGTCTTCACTACGAGCTCTTCAATATCGGCGGCAGAGAGCAATTCGCTCAGTGGTTTGCCATTGACGCGGCAACGGCTTGGCACTGGCACCATCGTGTCACCATGTGAGCCAAGCGTTAACGTTTCAACATCACTTACCTTTACACCAAGTTTTGTAGCAACAAAGTTGGTAAAGCGCGCAGTATCGAGCATTCCTGCCTGACCCATCACGCGGTTGTAAGGGAATGCCGAAGCAATTTGCGCCAAAGCAGTCATCTCATCAAGTGGATTAGATACAACAATGATCACAGCATTTGGGCTGTGCTTGGCAACATTTTCGGCAACTCCGCGAACAATTCCCGCGTTGACGCCAATGAGATCCATTCGACTCATTCCCGGTTTACGAGGTAAGCCAGCTGTTATGACGACAACATCCGAATTTGCTGTCTTCTCATAACCTGCTCCTTCTGGTGTAGTGGTGGCACCGATGAGCAGAGTTTCAAAACCTTCAATTGAACGTGATTGATTCATATCGAGCGCAAGACCTTCGGGTTTGCCTTCGACGATGTCGGTGAGGATTACCTCATCAAAAATGTTGTACTCAGCGAGGCGTAGTGCGGTTGTCGAGCCATAAAATCCCGCTCCCACTACGGTTACGCGACCTGCCATGTCTGGGCCCCAATCTCTCTTGATATCAAGATAACTCTACCGCCGCGGCACCACCACGGCAGAGGCGTCAGGGAAGTAAGAGGGCTAGGAGAGCCACGGCTATCGCCACGGCCACGAGGGTCACAACATCGCTATTTTGGCTCCGCCAGGGCCTTCTGGTGGCCCGTTGCAGGTGAGCTAGCGCGGCCAGAAGGGCCAGGCCAGCCGCCAAGGCGAGCGCCCCAATGCGCACCGAGAGGATGAGGCTGGTGATGGTGGAGAGCGCGATCAGAAGGAGTGGGAAGAGCGCGCTCACGACTGTGACCGCTCTGCCGCCTCAACAACATTGGCAAGAAGCATCGCACGAGTCATTGGCCCAACACCACCAGGCATGGGCGCAAGAAAACCAGCTTTTGCGAGTACATCAGGATGCACATCGCCAAGCAAGCCTTCACTAGTGCGCGTGATACCCACATCGAGTACTGCCGCGCCAGCTTTGATATCTGCTGCTGAAATAAAATGAGCTTTACCTAAAGCGGCGACCACAATATCGGCACGTGATAAATGAGATTTTAAATCTACGGTTGCCGAATGAGTGATAGTGACCGTTGCGCTTTCGCGCTTTCTTGATAGTAGTAAACCAAGTGGCCGTCCCACGGTTAACCCTCGACCAACGATTACCACTTCGGCCCCATTGATTCGCACGTTATATCGCTCGAGTAACTCGACAATTCCACGAGGGGTGCAGGGCAATGGCGCTGCTTGATCGAGTACGAGCTTTCCCAAATTAAGTGGATGTAAACCATCTGCATCCTTAGCAGGATCAATCTCTTCCAAAATGGCATTTGCATCGATTCCCTTAGGAAGCGGGAGTTGCACGATGTAACCAGTACATTCCGATGACTGATTCAAATCCCGAATAGCGCTACGAATGTCGGCAAAAGTTGCAGATGCTGGAAGATCTACGCGAATGGATTGAATTCCCACTTCAGCACAATCTTTATGTTTCCCGCCTACATACGCATGTGAACCGGGATCATCGCCAACCAATACGGTGCCAAGGCCAGGTCGCTTACTCAGTTTTGCTACACGAGAAGCTAGTTCGCCCTTGATTTCGCTGGCAACTTTTTTGCCATCAAGTATTACCGCGCTCATGCGTTAATAGTAGCCACTTAGGCGTGGGCAAAATGACGTACGCCGGTGAAATACATTGTTCCACCCGCCTTTTCAACCGCCGCAATCACCTCTTCATCTCGAACACTTCCACCAGGTTGTGCAATTGCCTTGATGCCAGCGGCTAGGAGAATCTCTACGCCATCGGCAAATGGAAAGAATGCATCACTTGCGGCAAAGCTACCTAGCGCACGTTCTCCCGCGCGGGTAACGGCAAGGCGAGCAGAATCCACTCGGTTAACTTGCCCCATCCCAATACCAACTGATGCAAAGCCTTTTGCGAGCAAGATGCCATTGCTCTTCACAGAACGGACTGCACGCCAAGCAAATTCGAGCTCCTTTAACTCTTCAGGATTGAGCGCTTTACCTGCAACCAATTGCCAATTAGCTGTCAAATCTCCTGGAGCATCCACTCGATCAAACTCTTGTACAAGTAGTCCACCATCGATGTGACGAAATTCCAGCGGCGCAGAAACCGGATTAACTTTCAATATTCGAATAGAAGGTTTTTGTGTGAGAATCTCTAGAGCCTTTTCATCATAATCAGGTGCAGCAATCACTTCGGTAAATACCTCACTTACCCCGCGAGCCATCTCCTCTGAAACTTTTCGATTTGCAGCTATCACGCCACCAAAAGCGGAGACTGGATCACACGCATGCGCACTTTGATACGCATCAGCAATGGCAGCGCCAATTGCAACACCACATGGATTGGTGTGCTTGATGATGGCCACTGCAGGATCAGAGTGATCATGCGCTGCGCGCCAGGCGGCCTCGATATCGACATAATTGTTGTAAGACATCTCTTTGCCGTGAAGAACCGTTGCGTTCGCAAGACCATTGGTGACGCCGCTCTCGATGTAGAGCGCGCTACTTTGATGTGGATTCTCGCCATAACGAAGGGTGCGAGAGCGTTCAAAACTCTTTCCTACCCACTCAGGGAGAAGTTCCTCATTATGCGAACCAAGCCACGACGCTACTGCTATGTCGTAGCGAGCGGTTGCGCGAAAAGCCTCCAACGCAAATCTCTTTCGCTCGTCAAGTGTTGTGCCACCATTTTTTATAGCGGAGATGATTGTTGAATATTGCGAGGTGCTCGATACGACCGCCACGCTGTGATGATTTTTTGCCGCTCCTCTAATCATGCTCGGTCCGCCGATATCAATCTGCTCAATACACTGATCGATAGAGGCGCCACTTCGAACTGTCTCAACGAATGGATAGAGGCTGACAACAACAAGATCAAAGGGGGTAATTCCCAGTTCTTGAAGTTGATTGATATGAGTTTGTAAGCGCAGATCGGCAAGGATTCCAGCATGAATCATCGGGTGTAACGTTTTTACTCGCCCATCGAGTGATTCAGGAAAACCGGTTAACGTTTCTACGGGAATTACGGGAACGCCACTTTTTTCAATAGTTGCTGCGGTACTTCCCGTTGAAACTATTTCAACACCCGCCTTATGAAGTTCGGCGGCGAATTCGATAAGTCCGTTCTTGTCGTAAACGCTTACCAGGGCGCGCTTTACAGGTTTACGGAGCATTCCGGATTACGCACCTTTCTCGAGGAGCGTAAGTATGCCAAAGATGATGAGCTCTCTCTCCAGAACCTTGATCCGTTCATGGAGCGATTCTGCGCTCTCATTAACTGCAACTGCCAGCTTCCGTTGCGCGATGATTGCACCAGTATCCACTCCAGCATCTACGTAGTGGAGCGTGCAGCCACTCTCGGAGACTCCGGCTGCAAGCGCATCACGCACTGCGTGCGCACCGGGAAAGTGCGGCAAGAGCGACGGGTGGGTATTAACAATCGTAAATTTGCTGACGAAATCTGGCGAGAGAACTTTCATGAATCCTGCACTTACAACCAACCAGGGATTAATTGCGCCAATAACATCTCTTAATTCGCGCTCCCAAACGGTTCGCTGCTCTCCTGCGCGAAAAGGAATTACTGAAGTTGCTAGCCCCGATTTGGCTGCTCTGGCTAATATTCCAGCGCTGGGATTCTCTGTGATGACCTGTGAAATTTCGATCTTATTGTGAAGTGAACCGGTTGGATCTGTAACAGCATCAAAGAGCGCTTGTGCAACGCTGCCTTCACCTGAAGCGAGAATAACAATCCGTTTGACCTGCTCGGTTTGCTCGGCTTGCTCGGCGTCCATCACTTTCACTTTGGACCCCATTTGTCATAGGCAACTTTCGCTCCCATTCCAATAAAGAGTTGGGTGAGAAATAGAAGTGGGAATTGCCAGAGCGATGGACCAATCGTTGACAGTGCGCCACCCAGAACAGAGCCGTTACTTAAAAGAGTTAATAAGAAAATAGCGGTACTCAAAATAACTGGATAGAGAATAAATCCAAAGCGGATATCGCGCAGTGATGTGCGCTTGAGAATTGTCATCACAAAAATCCCAGTGCCAATTCCAATGAAGGCGCCAAGATAGAGATAAGGATGAGTATCTGTTGGTATGGCACCCAAGAGAGGGAAAGCAGGTATCTCATTAAGGCGATGGATGCCTGGCGAGACGAGCGTGCCACTTCCGATGGAGAATCCCGAACCCAACAAGTACGAGAGCGCAGAGATTGCCATATTAGGAAGGGTAAGAATTCCTAATACTGTTAGAAGAACTCCACCAATAATTCCTGCATCAAGTACTGCATATAGATCTCGCACCACTGAAAAATGGAAAAGTAGCGAGAGCGAATATGCAAGCGCGCCGATTCCCAAAAGTGCGCCAACGACCAACACAGAAATTCGCGTCAAGTCGCGTAGCAGCGATGGCGCACCAGTAGGTACGGTGAGAGAAAATTGTGCAGCACCAATAAGAGAGAGCGTAATGAGAGGAGCCCACCACCATCGAGGGTGCACATCGAGCGACCGTGAACCGAGGCTGGCAAAAATCAAGAGCGCTGTATAACTAAGAAAAAGCCCAACAACTGCCTGGCGTTGCTTTCTTCTTAATTTTGATGTGCCATCACCGTTGGCGAATTGGCGACTAATGCGATTGAGCGCTCCTCGAAATGCAATAAATGGAAATATCAGCGCACCTAATGGAAGAAAGCTGAGCGCACCTGGAATGCCAGAGGGCGGCAGCGCTAAAGAGAAGGTGAGATGGTGCGCACCAAGCCACACCCAGAATGAACCGCGTAACGCATCGCTCATCTGACCACTGAGCGAACCAGCGGTTGCCCACGCGATTAAGACAATTAACGCAAGAGGAATAAAGGTTGAGAGCGCTGCGCGCACTCCTTCTGAAGCGCCAGCGATAAGCGGGCGCGCCATAGTTATCGTCCGAGAATTGAGCGAAGAAGTTTCGCTGATTCTGATGGAGTCATACCAACACGAACACCAGCTGCTTCAAGCGCATCACGTTTTGCTGATGCAGTTCCCGACGAACCTGAGACGATTGCGCCTGCATGTCCCATCGTCTTTCCTTCAGGTGCGGTGAAACCTGCGACATATCCAACAACTGGCTTTGTGACATATTCCTTAATGAATGCTGCGGCGCGCTCTTCTGCATCGCCACCGATTTCACCAATCATCACAATAGCTTCGGTCTTTGGATCATCTTGGAATGCACGAAGGCAATCGATATGAGTCGTTCCGATGACTGGGTCGCCACCAATTCCAACGGCGGTCGAGAAACCAATATCGCGAAGTTCATACATCATTTGGTAGGTAAGGGTTCCCGACTTAGAAACCAATCCAATAGGACCAGCTCCCGTGATATCTGCGGGAATGATTCCAACATTTGATTCGCCAGGTGTAATCAGGCCAGGACAATTCGGTCCGATAATTCGAGTTGTTCCTTTGCTCTGCGCGTATGCCACAAACTGCGTGGAATCATGAACTGGAATTCCTTCAGTGATCACAACAGCCAATGGCACCTTGGCATCTACTGCATCAATAACCGCTGCTTTGGTGAACTTTGCAGGAACGAAGATGACCGAGACATTTGCACCTGTTGCCGCTACTGCATCGCTTGCGGAATTAAATACTGGAAGTGTAAGACCATCCATATCGACGGTTTGCCCGCCTTTACCTGGCGTGACACCGCCAACAACATTTGTTCCCGACTTGAGCATTCGCTTGGTGTGCTTTGTTCCTTCAGAACCAGTCATGCCGTGAACGATTACACGGCTATCTTTATTGAGGAAGATGCTCATTATTTTGCCGCCAATTCTGCTGCGCGAGCAGCTGCGCCGTCCATGGTCTCTGCCTGTTCCACCAGAGGATGATTAGCCTCTTTAAGGATGCGACGACCTTCAAGAACATTGTTTCCATCTAGCCGAACAACGATTGGTTTTGTTGCTTTAGTACCAAGAATGTCGAGAGCTTGGATAATTCCATTTGCTACGGCATCGCACGCGGTGATACCACCGAAGACATTTACAAAGACGCTCTTTACATCTTTATCGTTCAAAATAATAGAGAGTCCATCGGCCATTACCTGGGCTGATGCGCCTCCGCCGATATCGAGGAAGTTTGCCGGCTTCATGCCGCCAAACTTTTCACCAGCATAAGCAACGACATCAAGGGTGCTCATTACAAGCCCTGCGCCGTTACCAATGATTCCCACTTGCCCCTCGAGTTTGACGTAATTGAGATCTTTCTCTTTCGCTAAAGCCTCAAGCGGATTGGTTGCTGCATGGTCGACAAGCGCTTCATGATCTGGATGACGAAAGGCTGCATTGTCATCAAGAGTCACTTTTCCATCGAGTGCGATGATTCGATTGTCATCGGTGCGAACAAGTGGATTTACTTCAACAAGAGTTGCATCTTCTGCAACAAAACATGCCCAAAGTTTCACAAGTACAGAAGCGACCTGGCTCTGCACATCTGCAGGAAATTGCGCTTGCTTTGCGATTGATTCAGCCAGCGCCATATCGATTCCCTTTGCAGGATCGATATGTACCTTTGCTAGTTTTTCAGGTGTCTCGTGCGCGACTTGCTCAATATCCATCCCACCAGCAACTGATGCCATGACCAAGAATGAGCGCGCTGCGCGATCGAGAAGAATTGCTAAGTAATACTCTTCTTTAATTGGTGCAGCTTGAGCAATCATCACTTTATGAACAGTGTGGCCTTTGATGTCCATGCCAAGGATTGCTTTGGCTTTCTCAAAAGTGTCGGCTGGGTCGGTTGCTAACTTAACGCCACCTGCTTTGCCGCGGCCACCAATCTTCACCTGCGCCTTAACGACGACTTTGCCACCCATTCCCGCCGCTGCATTTTTCGCCTCGTCTGGAGTTGTTGCTACTTTGCCAGCAAGAACTGGAATGCCATGTGCTTCGAATAAATCGCGCGCTTGATACTCAAATAGATCCACTAATCAATACCTCTCGATATATCCAGAAATAACTAGTGCCGCAATCCTAGCGATGGCTCACCGATGCTTTGACCCATTCGGCAATCTCGTTTGTCGACGCGCCGGAGGTGAAAATTTTGGCCACGCCTAACGCTTCCAGCGCTCGCACATCGTCATCAGGAATGACCCCGCCGCCAAAAACAAGAATTTTCCGACTGCCAATGAGATCGATGATTTTCTTGAAGAGCGTGAGATGCGCACCGGAGAGAATTGAGAGGCCGATTGCATCGGCATCTTCTTGAATCGCAGTGGTGACAATCTCTTCAGGTGTTTGGTGAAGTCCGGTGTAGATGACTTCACATCCTGCATCACGAAGGGTTCTGGCGACGACCTTTGCACCACGGTCATGGCCATCAAGGCCAGCCTTTGCGACCACAACCCGAATCGGTCTACTTCCCATGGCGCTACGGTGCCACTGGTTAGGCCATCAGACCAAATTAACTACTAAATCCGGCTAGACCTTCTCGACCGGGGCGTACCGCAGCAGGAGTCTGCGCTCGCCATAGCTTCCGAAATCGATAGTTGCCTCAGCGCGATCTCCTTCGCCCGTGAGGGTGCGAACCTGTCCGATGCCAAAGGTTTGGTGCAAGACGCGATCACCTACTGCAAGGTCGAGTGTGATTACCCGCTTGCCAGTGGAGCGCACTGGTGGCGCGCTTCGCACTACGGGTTTGATTGTTGCTCTCCGCGTCTCCATTAACTCTTCAGGAATCTCGCTAAAGAATCGTGATGGAGCGTTATATGTTGGAGTGCCAAACATGAATCGAGTAGACGCGCGCGAGAGATAAAGCCGTTCGCGAGCGCGCGTTAAGCCAACGTATGCAAGACGACGCTCCTCTTCAATTTCATTTGGATCACCAAGTGAGCGGGAGTGCGGAAAGACTCCCTCTTCAAGGCCAGTGAGAAATACGGTGGGGAACTCAAGTCCCTTCGCGGTGTGGAGCGTCATTAACGTGACAACGCCACCGTGATCTTCACCGTCGGGAATCTGATCAGAATCTGCAACAAGTGAAACTCGTTCGAGGAAACCTACAAGCGAAATCTCATCGGGTTGATCTTCGCCACCGACAAGTGATTCATCTTCTTCGTACTCTTGCGCAACTGCTACCAACTCTTCGATATTTTCTAAACGCCCCTCATCTTGTGGATCGGTACTGTCGGAGAGTTCTGCCCCTAGGCCGCTCTGCTCGATAACGGCCTCTGCAATCACGGAAGGTTTGAAACCTGATTCGACCATTGTGCGCAGCGTTGCCATGAGGTTTGCGAATTGATCGATAGCTGAAATTGCTCGCGCAGCGAGATCGCGCGCTTGATCTGCTCGAAAGAGCGCATCCCATAGCGGAATATCCATCTCGTCGAGTGCGGCAATGGCTTTATCACCGATACCGCGCTTGGGGGTATTGATGATTCTGCGGAGTGAGATTTCATCGTAAGGATTAGCTAATACACGCAAGTACGCGAGCAGATCACGGACCTCTTTACGTTCATAGAAGCGGACTCCCCCAACCACTTTGTAAGGGATGGCATTGCGCATAAAGACTTCTTCAAAAGGGCGAGATTGATTATTGGTGCGATAGAAAATTGCGGTATCACCAGGTTGGGAAATTCCATCGTTTTGGAGTGAACGAATTTCACTCATCACAAACTCTGCTTCGTCGCGTTCATCGTCGGCTTCGTAAGTAACAATTGCAGAACCAGCACCCGAATCGGTCCAGAGGTTCTTAGCTTTACGACTTGCATTATTGGTAATAACAGCATTTGCAGCAGAGAGAATGTTTTGGGTGGAACGATAATTTTGTTCTAACAAAATTGTTCGCGCGGATGGATAGTCCTCTTCAAATTGGAGGATGTTACGGATAGTTGCGCCACGGAAGGCATAGATAGATTGATCGGCATCACCCACGACACATAGTTCTGCAGGTGGAAAGCCATCGCGCTCTGTTCCAACAACTTCACGCACTAAGACGTACTGCGCATGATTGGTATCTTGATACTCATCGACGAGGACATGGCGAAAGCGCGAGCGATAACGGGCCTTCACTTCAGGGTGGCGCTGGAAAAGTTCGACAGCTTTCATGATGAGATCGTCGAAATCAAAAACATTTCCCTCGTGTAATTTCTTTTGGTAGATGGCGTATGTTTCGGCTACCACTTCTTCAAAGTGATTAGTAGTTTGGTTTGCATAATCTGCTGGGCCCATCAATTCATTTTTAGCGTTACTTATCATCGCGTGTATTTGGCGCGGCGCGTAGCGTTTGGGATCCAGATTGAGATCTTTGCCAATCAATGCGACCAAGCGTTGGGCATCGCTCTGGTCGTAGATAGTGAAATTTGGTTTGTAGCCGGCAGCAACTGCTTCTTGTCGCAAGATGCGCACACATGCCGAGTGAAAAGTAGAGACCCAAATTGACTTGGCGCGCGGACCGACGATTGCTTGAACTCGCTCGCGCATCTCTCCCGCTGCCTTATTGGTGAAGGTGATGGCGAGAATTTCGTATGGGGCCACCGCCCGAGCGGCCAGAAGGTAAGCGATTCGATTGGTGAGTACTCGCGTTTTTCCTGAGCCGGCGCCGGCGACGATAAGAAGTGGGGAGCCGGTATGGACGACCGCATCACGTTGTGCTGGGTTCAACCCATCAAGGAGTGGGTGATTGGCCCCGGTTTCACTCATAATGTACGAGCCTAACCTGAACCACCGATAAACCGACTGATACGCCGACTGATAGGGAGCGCCATGGAGCCGATTGATGACTCGGAGATTTCGCAAGTCCTTGTGGTGACTGCTCACCCTGACGATGTCGACTTCGGAGCTGGCGGCACCATTGCACAGTGGACGGCAAAAGGAATCAAGGTTGCCTACTGCATCGCAACAAACGGTGACCAGGGTGGCGAAGACCCAGATCTCCCCCGCGATCAAATGCCGGTCATTCGTCAGAAAGAACAGCGCGATGCGGGAAAAATTCTTGGCGTTACTGATATTGAATTCCTAAATTATCGTGATGGTTGGCTTGAGCCCACAATTGAATTGCGGAAGAAAATTGTGAAAGCAATTCGTCGCGTAAAGCCTGATCGAATGATTATCCAAAGCCCCGAGCGCAATTGGGATCGCCTTGGCGCAAGCCACCCCGATCACATGGCAGCAGGTGAAGCTGCGATTCAAGCGGTCTACCCAGATGCACGAAACCGTTTTGCCTTTATGGATTTACTGGATGAAGGACTTGAACCATGGCGAGTAAAAGAGGTTTGGGTAACGTCGATGATTACACCAAATCACTACGTCGATATCACCGACACTTTCCCAAATAAAATGGCGGCGCTCCATGCACATGTGAGCCAAACTGCACATAACGCTGAGTTAGAAAAAATGGTTCGCGAATGGGGCGAGCGAAATGCTGAGGCTGGCGGACTGCCTGTCGGTCGAATAGCTGAAGCCTTCCGAGTAGTTAATACAAATTAATTAACTATTCCCACTCAATAGTTCCGGGTGGCTTACTAGTGATGTCCAATACGACTCGATTTACTCCTGGAACTTCATTGGTAATTCGATTCGAAATCTTCGCTAACACATCGTTCGGTAAGCGAGACCAATCGGCAGTCATCGCATCTTCACTCGAAACAGGGCGGAGCACAATGGGATGTCCATAGGTTCTGCCATCACCCTGCACGCCCACGCTATGCACGTCAGCTAATAACACGACAGGGCATTGCCAAATCTCTCGATCCAGACCCGCGTTATGTAACTCTTCGCGGGCAATCGCATCGGCAGTGCGAAGCAATTCCAATCTCTCTTTTGTTACTTCGCCAATGATCCGAATTCCAAGACCTGGGCCAGGAAATGGTTGGCGCCATACAATCTCTTCTGGAAGTCCTAACTCCAAACCAAGTGCACGAACCTCATCTTTGAAGAGAGTGCGAAGTGGTTCTACTAAATCAAATTTCAGATCATCAGGTAATCCACCAACATTGTGATGGCTCTTGATATTTGCTGTTCCCGTTCCGCCACCCGATTCCACGACATCGGGATAAAGCGTTCCTTGCACGAGGAACTTCACATCACTACTTGCAATCTCGCGCGCTGCTCCTTCAAAAGAACGGATAAATTCTCGCCCAATAATCTTTCGCTTCTCTTCTGGATCACTAACACCTTTGAGCGCAGAGAGAAATTTCTCTTTCGCATCGACAACTTTTAACTTTACCCCTGTGGCAGCAACGAAATCTCGCTCGACTTGCTCTGCTTCTCCTTGGCGAAGTAGCCCGTGATCAACAAAAACACAGGTTAATTGCGCACCAACAGCGCGTTGCACGATGGCAGCGGCAACAGCGGAATCTACGCCACCAGAAAGTCCACAAATAACTTGATCTAAACCAACTTGTTCCCTAATTCGAGCAATTTGCTCCTCCGCAATATTGGAAGAGGTCCACGATGGATCGCAGCCAACTACGCCAATAAGCCAACGTGTTAATACTTCTTGTCCGAACGTGGAGTGAACCACCTCTGGGTGATACTGCACGCCGGCCAACTTTCGATCGGCAGATTCAAACGAAGCGACAGCGGTCTGGTCGGTAGAACCAGTAACGGTGAATCCTTGTGGTGCATGCACGACGCTATCGCCATGAGACATCCATACCTGTTGCGCTTTAGGTAACCCTTCAAATAAGGGGGAATTGCTATGAACAGTAAATTCAGTACGGCCATATTCGCGCGCGCCCGTTTTACCAACTTCACCACCGAGCGTTGCTGCCATCACCTGAAATCCATAACAAATACCAAAGACTGGAACCCCAGAGCGGAGAAGTTCTTCATCTAATTGCGGTGCGCCTGATTCATAAACGCTCGATGGCCCACCAGAGAGAATGATTGCTTTGGGATTTTTCTCGAGCATCTCGCGCGCACTCATCGTGTGCGGAACGATCTCGCTATAAATCCTCGCCTCGCGCACTCGACGTGCGATGAGTTGCGCGTATTGCGCGCCGAAATCAACGACGAGCACTAGATCACGGGCGATGGATAACCACCTCTACTCGCTGGAATTCCTTCACATCTGAATAGCCAGTAGTCGCCATCGCGCGACGAAGCGCACCAAAGAGATTCATCGTTCCATCAGCGTTATGTGATGGTCCATGCAAAATCTCAGCAATAGTGCCAACAGTGCCAACGTGAACGCGTTGCCCGCGCGGCAACTCTGGATGCACCGCTTCAACGCCCCAGTGCCAACCCTTGCCTGGCGACTCCACCGCACGTGCCAGTGGTGAACCCATCATCACAGCATCAGCGCCACAGGCAATCGCTTTGGCGATATCGCCACTGCGACCAACAGAACCATCAGCAATCACATGAACATAACGTCCACCTGATTCATCAAGGTACTCGCGCCGAGCAGCAGCAACTTCAGCAACTGCTGTTGCCATCGGCACTGCAACGCCAAGCACCTGTCGAGTCGTGTGCGCAGCTCCGCCACCAAAACCAACCAGAATTCCCGCAGCGCCAGCGCGCATCAAATGAAGCGCAGCAGTAGCCGTTGCAACGCCACCAACAATTACCGGCACATCCAATTCATAAATAAACTTCTTCAAATTAAGCGCGCTATCTTTCGGTGAAACATGCTCTGCACTGACCGTGGTACCGCGAATCACAAAAATATCGACGCCAGAATCGAGCACCACTTTATGAAATTCAGCAGCGCGCTTTGGTGAGAGCGCAGCAGCAACAGTGACTCCCCCAGCGCGCACTTCAGCTATTCGCTCTTTAATCAATTCGGGTCGAATCGGTGCGGCATAGAGCTCTTGCATCCGGCGGGTCACTTGATGATCAGGAATAGAAGCAATCTCACCCAAAGGAATCCGTGGATTCTCATAGCGAGTCCATAGCCCCTCCAAGTTAAGAACTCCGATTCCACCCTGCTTACCTATCTCTATTGCAGTTTCAGGAGAGACGACAGAGTCCATTGGCGCTGCCAACATTGGAATATCAAACTTATATGCATCGATTTGCCACGCAGTCGAAACCTCTTCAGGATTACGAGTTCTGCGACTTGGCACAATCGCAATGTCATCAAAAGAATATGTCTGGCGGGCGCGCTTACCTGGTGCAATCTCAATCTCACTCATCGAGCCACCTCACCTTCCTCGATAATTCGGAGCGGCAACAGTCTGATCAATGCTGTGTGGGTGGCTCTCGCGAAGGCCAGCAGCGGTGATCTGAACAAAGCGGCCATTACGTTGTAGCTCCGAGATATTCCGCGCACCTGCATAACCCATACCCGAGCGCAAACCACCAGCAAGCTGATGGACAACTTGCGCAACAGTGCCGCGATAGGAAACTCGACCTTCGATTCCTTCTGGCACCAATTTATCTTCAGAGAGAATGTCATCTTGCATGTAGCGATCCTTCGAATAAGAAGGAGTCGAACCCCGCGACTGCATCGCACCAAGTGAACCCATGCCGCGATACGACTTGAACTTGGCGCCATTTTCTTCGTGCCACTCACCAGGTGACTCTTCACACCCAGCAAAGAGCGAACCCAACATCACAACATCTGCTCCAGCGACAATAGCTTTCACAATATCTCCGGAGTATTGAATTCCACCATCAGCAATTAGGGGAACCCCTGCAGAACTTGTTGCTTTATGAGCTTCCATAATTGCTGTTATTTGTGGAACGCCAACACCGGCAACAACGCGAGTAGTGCAAATCGATCCTGGACCAACGCCAACTTTTACCGCATCTGCACCAGCATTGATTAACGCTTGCGCTCCTGCTCGGGTAGCAACATTTCCCCCGATAACTTGCTGCGCGCTATTGACACTCTTAATTCGCGCAATAGCATCGAGAACTCCTTGGTGATGGCCATGTGCGGTATCCACTACGAGAACATCGACGCCCACATCCATCAAAGCAACTGCACGTGCAAATCCATCTTCGCCCACACCCACAGCAGCACCGGCGAGCGCACCGGAAACTTCCTTCACCTTTTTTACATGTGCCACTTGATCTTCAATAGCAAGGTTTCGGTGGATGATTCCCGCGCCGCCAACGCCAGCCATAGCAAGCGCCATTGCGCTTTCGGTAACGGTATCCATTGCGGAGGAAATGACGGGGACTTTAAGAGAAAACTTTTCTGTTAATCGCGTAGCGATATCAACTTCGCTTGGAACTACTTGTGAGGCATCAGGTAAGAGAAGGACATCATCGAAGGTCAGGCCGAGCATCGCAACTTTCTCAAATTCGCGCATGCTCACCTCCACCTGGTGATTAACCGATAATCACCCAATCCTAGTGAGAGTTTGGCGCGTCACTTTCCGATGGTCGAGCCAACCAATTCACAAGCCTCGTGGAGATTGGTGACCACTGTCGCCCCGGTGACTCGTTCGGCCTGCCAACCGGGCCCACCGAGGATCAATCGCGGCGCAGGGCGGAGCGCAGGAAGTGCGGTCATTGCTGAGTAATCAGCATTCTTCGAAAGTTGTGCCCAGAGAAAGACCACTGGTGGATGGGTCTTACGCACCATATCGGCGAGCGCTTCAACAGGGGTTCGCGCTCCAAGGAAGTGGGTTGCGACATTCTCTTCGGCGAGCGCTGCAGCGAGTGCATGTATTGCCAAGCAATGATGCTCTTCGCCAATACTTGCCAGGAGAATTGGTTTGGAATTTCGTGGCGACTCGAGCTCGTTCACACAATCACGCATGACTCGTTTGACGATTTCTGTAAGAAGATGCTCGACCTCAATACCGGTGCCTGTGGACTCCCAACGGTTGCCAACGGTAACGAGTACGGGGACAAGTATTTCGTTCCACGTTGCGATCACACCTGAAGAGAGAATCTCGCGGCGAATGAGAGCCTCTACGAAGGCGCTATCGATACCATCGAGAGCGCGAACGATTGCCGCGACTACATCTTCCCGATCTTGGAACTTTGGGAGCGGGAGCGGTTCATCAATCGAGATTGGGGAGCTCTTCGCCACAATCGCTGCGTGAGCGGCTGGCACCCCGGAGACCACCAAGCGGCGCATGACGGCCAGACGGGCGAGGTCTTCATCGGAGTAGCGGCGATGCTCTCCCGCCTCGTGGGTAGTGGGGCCTAAGCCATAGCGACGGTCCCAGGTGCGCAAGGTGGCAGGCGCCACTCCTAGGCGGTGGGCGACCTCAGAGACGGTGATTCCCTGATGAGCCATCTCACACCCCCTCTCAGCAAGAATTAACTCTCAAAGCGCCTTCGGTACTTGAACAACTTATGGCGCGATTGGTAGCCTACTCGAAAGTAAAGGAAAAGGTGAGTGGAAATGGCTGAAATTTCTCGGCTACCAATGCCAACTGCTGATAACTGGGAGTGGCAGTTCGAAGGCGCATGCCGGAACTACCCCGCAGAGATGTTCTTTCACCCTGAGGGTGAGCGCGGCCCAAGCCGACGGAAGCGAATCATCGAAGCAAAGGCGATTTGCGCATCCTGCCCGGTACTCGTCCAATGTCGCGATCACGCGCTCGCAGTTCAAGAGCCTTACGGAATCTGGGGTGGCCTATCTGAGGATGAGCGCGCCGAATTGATTTCACGCTCAAACCGAATGGCGATTTAACAGAAGTTTTTATTACCCCCTCAACGGAAAGAGAGCCTGCTACTCAATCTCTGAGTAACAGGCCCTCTTTTTTAATTGGGTTTAATGTGAATGTCCGCCAGGTCCATGGGAGTGACCATGTCCACCAGCTGCAGCTACTTCTTCTTCCTTACGTTCGAAGACAAGCGCCTCAGTGGTGATGAACATTGCAGCGATTGATGCCGCGTTAGCTAGAGCAGATCGCGTGACCTTCACTGGATCGATGACGCCATCTTTAACTAAGTCGCCATAGACATCAGATGCTGCGTTATATCCCTCGTTCTTTGAGAGCGCGCGAACCTTTGCTACGACTACGTAGCCCTCTTGTCCGGCATTCTCTGCAATCCAACGAAGTGGCTCATCGCAAGCTTTGCGAACTAAACGAACGCCAACTGCTTCATCGCCTTCTTTGCCAAGATCATCGGCGAGTACATCGGCAGCATGAACGAGAGCTGCTCCGCCACCAACGACGATTCCCTCTTCGACTGCAGCGCGAGTTGCTGAGATAGCATCCTCAAGTCGGTGCTTCTTCTCTTTCAACTCTGTTTCAGTGTATGCGCCAACTTTGATGACACAGACGCCACCAGCGAGTTTTGCAACGCGCTCTTGAAGCTTCTCGCGATCCCAATCAGAATCTGCGCGCTCGATTTCGTTACGAATCTCGTTTACACGACCATCGACATCGCTCTTCTTGCCAGCGCCATCAACGATGGTGGTGTTGTCTTTTGTGACAACAACTCGGCGAGCGCGACCCAGAACATCAAGACCAACTTGGTCGAGCTTCAAACCAATTTCAGTTGAAACAACTTGACCACCAGTAAGGACTGCAATGTCTTGCAACATTGCCTTACGTCGATCGCCAAACCCTGGCGCCTTGACGGCAACAGAGGTGAAAGTGCCGCGCATTCTGTTCACTACGAGAGTGGAGAGCGCTTCGCCTTCAACATCTTCAGCGATAATCAAGAGTTGCTTTCCTGATTGAACGACCTTCTCAAGTAGCGGGAGAATCTCCGAGATTGCAGAGATCTTGATACTAGTTACAAGAACGTATGCATCTTCCAAAACCGTTTCCATGCGCTCAGCATC
>JBEGVX010000065.1:0-3450 GCA_041178105.1 Actinomycetota bacterium | reverse complement strand
GTTGCTGGATATTTAACGAGGGATAATTGCAAACGCTCCCCTCCCGGCTTCCCATAATTAATCGGCACAGTCAGGTCTGCACAAAGAAATGGACCGCCGCAATTAATCCAAGTCAGCTCCTGATTCTGATAATCAGCGATGCTCCATCCTTCACTCGTCTGCGCACGGTAGAAGAGCACTGACGAAGCCAGAACTACAAGGGCTCCAAGAATCGCTATTCTCCCCTTAATAACGCTCTTGATTACCATTTAGAAACGTACCTTTAGTAAGAGCGCTTCAAGTGCGAGTAGCGGAGCAACATTGAATTTCAACTTCCGTCGAGTAGCCATAATTTCTTCCCACCGCTGCATCACGCCCTCTGAGCTACTATCTGCCGCCCGCGTCTCTATTTCATTTCTTAGATGTTCATTTATCAACTCACGCGAATCTGATGCACCAATCTGTATCGTCAAAATATCGCGATAGGCCGTAGCAATATCTAATAGGGCGCGATCAATAGAGTCTCTAGTTGCCCGAGTAATTCGTGATTTCTGCTCTTTCTCCAAATCCTTTAAGGCTTTACTGGAACCACTTGGCGTCCCCTTGCCACTTCCTCCAGCACCAAGCGCTGCTGCTAATTCTTCTCGCTCAACTTCGTCTCTATCGCTCGCTTCGCTCGTCGCCTCGAGCCCAGCAATTTCCATTAGTCGCGCTGCACCCGCCATTGCTCCCGCAACATCACTCAATTGAAGTGCAAGCTTAATAACCTCATCCCGGCGAGCGCGGGATTCAGGTTCTTTTACTAAAAATCTCGCGCGGCCAATATGCCCCTGACTTGCTCGAGCAGCAAATTTGGCAATCTCATCAGATGCGCTCTCCTCCCGAACTAGTAATGCAGCAACAGCGGCAGTACTTGGTGTAACCAGAGGAATCTGACGACAGCGAGAACGAATTGTGGGCAGAACATCTTCTACTGTTGGTGAACATAGCAACCAGATTGTTCGAACTCCTGGCTCCTCAATTGCTTTGAGTAATGCGTTAGCGGCACTTTCCGTTAATCGCTCTGCATCTTCGATTACCACGACCCGAAAACGACTTGATGAAGGCTCCCATGATGCGCGTGCAATTATCTCGCGCACTTCATCAATCTTTAATGAGAGCCCCTCGGTGCGAATAACTTCAAGATCAGGATGGGAGCCGCGATTAGCTAAATGACATGAGTGGCAATCTCCACAACCACCTGCATTACAGAGCAACGCTGCAGCAAATGCGAGCGCAACATGTGAACGACCTGAGCCTGGTGGCCCGGTAAATAACCATGATTGGACCATCGATTGCGAACCATCACGCGAATGCGCTGCATTTACAGCTTTCTCAAGTATTTCAACAGCGCGCTCCTGGCCAATGATGTCGCCAAAGAGGTGCGTCATTACTTCCTCCGATTGGCTAAGAGGCTCTGCACTCTCGCTAGGACCTGTTCGGCAATTCTCTCAATTGATTCGGTTGCGTCAATAACTAGGTATCGATCTGGGGAGAATGCGGCTAACTCTAAAAATGTCGTCCGAACCCGCTCATGGAAGGCAAGTGGCTCACTCTCCAGTCGATCTCGATCCGAAAAGCGTTTGAAGGCTGTCTCCGCAGGAACATCGAGAAGAACTGTGAGGGTTGGGGTCAAATTATCTGTGGCCCAGCGAGAGATGCGAGCCACCTCCTGGGGAGCAAGAACTCTGCCACCACCTTGATATGCAATTGAAGAATCCATATACCGATCAGTAATCACAATTGCGCCGTTAAGTAGCGCTGGTTTGACCACACTCTCCACATGATGTGCGCGATCTGCAGCATATAAGAGCGCTTCACTACGAGGCGCGATAGTTCCCGTTTCATTACTCAAGAGAATTTCACGCAACTTCTTTCCTAATTCAGTTCCGCCAGGCTCACGAGTCACGACAACTTGTTCGCCTAACTTCTCGAGCGCTTCACGTAATCTTGCAACTTGCGTTGATTTGCCTGCGCCCTCGCCACCTTCGAATGCGATAAATAACCCGGTTGCAGAGAATGTGTTCCGAACGCCAAGTTCACCACGGAGCGCTGCAGCGATATCGCTAAAGATGGAAATTCCTTTGCGATCATCCATCTGTCGGAAGGAAATAACACCGACAAGTGTTGCAATCACTCCAGAGATTAAGAGCGTTACCGATGCACCGTTATATTCGAGCACGCTTTGGCGGAACCGATACGTGTGCTCTCCGATTGCTGCTGCAATAACAGGAGCGATAGCAAGTACGAGCACTAATGTGATGCGAATTAATGATTGTACGAATGCAAAGGTTCGACCTCGTTTTGAATCCTCAACTTCAAGCCCCAACATAGTGAAGCCTGAAACCCACCCGATACCTGCAAAAAATCCCAAAATAGTTACGATAAATATTGCAAGCACAAGGTTTGAGATAAGTGCCAGCACTGCCAGCATGATTCCCGACATCGAAAGTGCTGCACCGAATAATCGTTTTCGAGAGAACTGCGCGAATATTTTGGGACCAAATGCAATACCTAACGCTAAGCCCGTAAAAACTGCGCCAAATAAGATTCCATAGGCCGCGTCGCCACCACCAAGATCGCCAACAAAAGTTCGAGCTAGTCCAATGACTGCACCTGCAGCAACAAATGCGCCCAGCATTCCCAGGACAAGGCCGCGAATATTCTTCGACTTACCTACAAATTTCCATCCATCCAGAAGCGAGCGAAGTATGCCCACTTGAGCATCACTTTTCTCTGCTGATGCTCGAGGAATCGTTATCTTGCTAATAACAAAAGCGCTGTATAGAAAACTAATTGCGTTTATGTAAAGCGCCATATCGACTGGATTGCTCTTGAAAAACGAGATTCCAGTTGCTAGCGCAGAGTTGAATACCGCTAGAAAAGTAAAAAGAAGTGCGGCTATTGGTGCGGTTCCATACCCGGCAAGAAGACTAACTTGATTTGCGCTCTCTAGATGATGTCGTGGTACTAAATTTGGGACTGACGCTTCTTTGGCTGGTGACCAAAAGAGCGTGATTGATTCGATAAGAATTGTTGCTATGTAAAGCCAGAGCAAACTTCCAACTATTGGAATAGTTGCAAAAATAACTCCTCGTAATATGTCGCAAACAATCATGGTTCGTTTACGATCAAAGCGATCTGCAATTACGCCTGCCAGTGGACCAAGAATTACTGAAGGTAAAAGGCGGAAAATAAAGACTCCAGCAATTGCGAAGTTCGCTTTGGCGTAATCTCCCCCTGCTAATTGCTGCGCAAGCGCGGTAGTAGCCAGAAGGCCAAGCCAATCGCCCAAACTTGAAAATGCCATCGATTGCCAGAGTTTTCGAAATGGCTTTATCGAAAGAACACCTCGAATATCCCCTTGAAGTGTTGGCTCCATGAGAAAAGCCTAGTCTTGAGTAGCGCGGGCGCGCTTTTCTGCAAGTAACT
>JBEGVX010000064.1:0-4391 GCA_041178105.1 Actinomycetota bacterium | reverse complement strand
CCCATTTGAGGTGCGCACTTAATTTACTGGTGCCATCAATTCCCGCCATATTCCGAGCTTCGTCGTAATTGGATAGCGCGCCTTTTTTAAATTCATTCCACCGCTTATGTGCAGCGCGCTCCCCTGCCTCAAAAATTTCACTACCTTCGGGCGCGCTCCACGTTGGAAAATTTCGAGCGTTCGCATCTGGTGTTATCGCATTAATATTTTTTGGAGCCGAAATTGATTTCCGCCAGCCATGGACAACCCAACCTTTATAGAAAGGCGTATAGACCCGGTAATTGGTTCCGTCAGGTTTGCGCACTCGCCCTGGAGAGATTGCATAGGGACTACCAACCCTTATTAATGGAATTCCCGCCTCTTCAACGCGCTTATCTCGTGCCACGCCATATGGTTCAAACTCTTCTGAGATATAAACACCGGTGACGTTATATTGACTCATTAGAGACTTTAGAACTTCCACCTGATCGCCAACGCGAATGTGTAATTTATTGCCAAGTGATTCATCGAGAGCGCGCAAAGAGTTTCCCATATAGGCAAGGCGCTTACTCCCTGCGTGCGAGATTAATTTTTCGTCGAGAATAAAGAGCGGAATGATTGCCTCAGAATTGGCGATTGCATCTGAGAGCGCAGGATGATCGCTAAGCCGCAAATCACGGCGAAACCACATAATCGCAACGGAGCTGGGTGAGCCGGATTTGCTAGCCATCATGACCTCCAGCGCAGAAGCGAGTATGTAATTTAATTATGGAGCGAGTGGATTGAGCTATCCCAACCTTTTACATCCTCTGGCTTACGTGGGCCAGGGCCGATGTAACGGGCAGATGGACGAATCAAGCGACCAGTCTTCTTCTGCTCAAGGATGTGTGCTGCCCAACCAGCGGTACGCGCTGAGGTGAACATTGAGGTAAATAGATGTGCAGGGACTTGCGCGAAATCAAGAACCACAGCGGCCCAGAATTCCACGTTTGTTGCAAGTACTCGCTCTGGATAACGCTCTTGTAGTTCGGCGAGCGCAGCTTGCTCAAGAGCAAGAGCAATCTCGTAGCGTGGTGCACCAAGTTCTTTTGCCGTACGGCGGAGCGTGCGTGCGCGTGGATCTTCTGCGCGATATACGCGGTGGCCAAAGCCCATCAAGCGCTCACCACGATCCATTACATCTTTCACATACTTACGTGCATCGCCACTCTTCTCAACGCCTTCGATCATATGTAACACGCGTAGTGGAGCGCCGCCATGGAGTGGACCAGACATTGCACCGATAGCGCCTGAGATTGCGGCAGCTACATCCGCACCAGTAGAGGCAATTACTCGACCGGTAAATGTTGATGCATTCATGCCATGCTCGGCAGCGGAAACAAAGTATGCATCGATTGCGCGAACATGGAGTGGATCTGGCTCACCGCGCCAACGAATCATCATTCGCTCGACAACAGTATGCGCTTTGTCTACTTCATTTTGCGGAACCATTGGTTGCCAAGTACCACGGGCGGATTGCGCAACATATGAGAGCGCCATCACTGAAACACGAGCAAGATTATTTCGCGCCTCTTCATCAGAGATATCAAGAAGCGGCTTTAAGCCCCAAGCTGGTGCAAGCATCGCAATTGCAGATTGCATATCTACGCGAACATCGCCGGAGTGGACCGGTAGTGGAAACTGCTCTGCTGCAGGTAACCCTGGATTAAATTCATTATCGACAAGAAGTCCCCAGACATTTCCAAATGTCACGCGACCAACGAGATCTTCAATATCAACGCCGCGATAACGGAGCGCGCTTCCCTCTTTATCCGGTTCAGCAATCTCTGATTCGAAAGCGATGACACCTTCAAGACCGGGCTTAAAGTCATCCATGGGGCGAAGCTCCTTCTGTTCTGTCCTGGGGCGAAAACCTCCCCATATCCTGCCCGTATTCTGCCCCTGCTTTGCGCCCAGGCAAACCAGATCTCCTGTAAAAAATAGTGGCGCACGCCACTAGGCCGGAGCGCTCCAACTTAGGTCTAGATTAGCTCTATGAGCGATGAGATAACCAAGGCAATCCGGGCTATGCGCCGCTCCTACGGCGATGAGGGGCTCTCTGAAAGCGGAGCAGGTTTAGATCCGTTAGCCCTCTTTGCAAGCTGGCTCAAAGAGGCAGCAGCGAATCCATACATCGTTGAGGCAAATGCGATGGTGCTCTCCACGGTAAGTGCGAATCAGCCATCCTCACGAACAGTTCTTCTCAAAGGGTTTGACCCAACAACTGGTGGCCTCACATTTTTCACTAACTACAACTCTGCGAAAGCGAAGGCGCTTGAGACCAATCCAGAGGTCGCGCTCGCCTTTCCTTGGTATCCCATGGAGCGACAGGTGCTGATCTCTGCACGGGTAGAGAAAGTTTCCCGCGGTGAATCCGAGGAGTACTTCGCCTCACGCCCGTGGTCGAGTCAGATAGGTGCGTGGGCTAGCAATCAATCGATGGAGATTGCCGGGCGTGAGGTACTTGAGAAGCGATGGAGCGAAATCTCCGAACGCTATCCAGAGGGCAGTGCAGTGCCCATCCCCGATAACTGGGGAGGCTTCTGTGCGATTCCTCACTCAATCGAATTCTGGCAGGGGCGATACTCACGATTGCACGACCGACTTCGCTTTACGCGCTCAACCAGCGGATGGTCGCGCGCACGCTTGGCCCCGTGACACGAAGGCGCTCGCACTTTCGATAGGCTCTGACTATGAGCGCAGATATAACTATTCCCTCAAACCTCAAGCCTAAAGATGGACGATTTGGTTGTGGTCCATCCAAGATTCGCAGCGAGGCGATATCTGCTCTAGCCGGAAGTGGCGCCTCCATCCTTGGCACATCACACCGCCAGGCGCCGGTTAAGAATGTTGTCTCCCGAGTGCGACGTGGACTTAAAGATCTCTTCTCTCTTCCAGAGGGGTATGAAGTTGTTTTAGGTAATGGTGGTTCAACAGCTTTTTGGGATATCGCTACCTTTGGTTTAATTGAAGCGAAGTCGCAACATCTTGTCTTTGGTGAGTTTTCCTCAAAATTTGCAAGCGGCGTTAAGAGCGCACCATTTCTTGGCGATCCAATCGTTATCGAAAGCGCTCCAGGTAGCCATCCGCTTCCTATTGCTGATCCATCTGTCGATGCCTGTGCGCTTACACATAATGAAACTTCTACTGGCGTTGCGATGGAGATTAAGCGACCTGCTGGCGCCGGAAGTAACGGAATTGTCTTGGTTGATGCAACTAGCGCAGCCGGTGGATTAATGGTTGATGCAAAGGAGTTTGACACTTACTACTTCGCACCGCAGAAATCTTTTGCCTCCGATGGCGGTCTTTGGCTCGCCTTGATGAGCCCTGCTGCTCTTGAGCGAAACCAGAAAATTGCTGCAACAAATCGCTGGACACCAGCATTTTTGGATCTGTCCATTGCGATTGAAAATAGCAAGCTCGATCAAACCTACAACACCCCTGCTGTTGCGACGCTAATGCTCCTTGCTGAGCAAATCGAATGGATGAATGAGAATGGTGGTTTAACTTTCTCTGCCGGACGAAGTGCAAAATCTGCTGAAATTCTCTATGGCTGGGCGGAGAAGACCTCGTACACAACTCCATTTGTCACCGATCCTGCAATGAGATCAAAGGTAGTTGCCACAATTAACTTCGATGACTCGATTGATGCGCTTGCTGTTGCCAAAGTTCTTCGGGCAAATGGCATTGTCGATACCGAGCCATATCGCAAGCTTGGCAAGAACCAATTGCGAATAGGAATGTTCCCCGCAGTTGATCCAACGGATGTGGCTGCACTAACTACTTGTATTGAATACGTCGTAGATAAGCTCTAAAAATGAGTAATCGAACTCGGCGAATCGTGACCCTTGTTATTCTCATTGGACTTGTGGCTATGATTGCAATCAGCGGAATTTAAAAATATTTACGAAAAAACTTCATAATTTTACGTGTAATAGGGAAATCTTTTATTACTTTCTGCTCAGCAGGCTCATCCGGCGTAGCTACTTTATCCAACGCTGGAGAGCTCTGATCAAGCGAGTCGGCAATCCGCTCAAGGTTTGTGGCTATCGAAATACTTCGGGCCAATTGCTCTGGATCGGCGCTTTTAGCCTCCTCAATTAACTTCTCGGTCAAGTCGGCGCCAGCTTGGCGTACTTCATCGGTGCTAGACAGAGTATTTCGACCATCGTTATCGGTGAACTCTTTGAGCTTGTCAGATATTGCCACGCTAGCGGCTGTGAGCGCCTGGGAAATCTGTTCTTGAGTTCCAGTTGCAACTCCCCCTTGTACTGCTGTGTCAAAAAGAGTTCGCGCAATTGTTCGCACCTGCACGACAGTATGTTCGACTGCGACCCCGCGGGCATATAGTTCTTCTGCTTCATCAGATTCAG
>JBEGVX010000063.1:0-3593 GCA_041178105.1 Actinomycetota bacterium | reverse complement strand
TGAAGGTTGAATCTCCACGCATTCCAACGTGCGACCACGGCCCCATTACTAAACGTTGCGGCGCGCTATTTTTCTTAGCCATCGCGCTGTAGTAATCAGTCATCGCCAGCGCATAAGGGTCGAACCAGCCCCCGGTATAAAAACCAGGGATATCGGCATGCTCCGGATAGAACGCCTCGAAGTTGTTGCACTTTTGCGCCCAATATTCGTCGTACTCACCTCTGGTGTAGTAATCAAATAAGACTTGTTCAAGTCGTGGCACAACAGCAAGTGGAGTTTTACCCGGCTGCCATGGCGTTTGCATTACTAGTTTGCGCATATCGCGAAGACCATCCCAAACTATTTTCTGTGCAACTGGATTATCTGCAATCTCTAATTCATCTTGAGCATGCACAAAGAGCGCCCAAAACATGTGGAGCTGCATCGCGCCACCTTCGCGCGCTTGATGAAAGTAGTTATTAGTTGGGGTGACATCTGGCCAAATTGCCGTTAGGTGCGGTGGGCGCTCTAGCGCTGCTGCCACCTGAGTCACAGCAGCGAAAGAGCTGCCTACCATTCCCACCTTGCCATTTGACCAAGATCTACTGGCAATCCATTCGATGGCGTCATAACCATCAATTCCCTCGTGTGGATTTACCGTGTGAAAGTATTGACCAATCCCTTGCGATTTATAGCGACCACGAAGATCTTGGAGTACAACCGCATAACCTCGAGTAGCGAAGTATTCGCCAATCTCGATATATCTCAGGTCGCTTTTGTTGTAGGGAGTGCGGCACAAAATAGTGGGAAATGGGCCGGGTAAGCCTTCACCATTTTCGGCGGGTCGATAGATATCCGTTGCCAACCCAACGCCATCGCGCATAGGCACGAGAACATTCTTGGCAACCACTATCGGATTAGGAGTTTTATTTGGCGCCTGTTTTGTACTCATTGCCACCTCTAACCGAAATCCGTAGTGAAATCGCTGATGACGCCGATGTTACCTCAGATTTTTATCGAAACCTATGGTTTTTCTCCGCTAATTTGAAACATCTCGTCTGACAAAAAGACCAGTCGCAATAGTTCCGAATATAACCAAATAAATACTTGAACCAACAAGCGCGTATGTATAACTGATGTCGGCATTGGAGCTCTCTGAAATCAAACTCATCAATTGCCCTGGAAGCCACTTATCTAAACCATCAACAGTGAAGGAGAGAATTCCTTCCAAGATGAGAATCCACGCAAGTGATATCGCAATGGAAGAGATTGGGGATCGGAGAATTATTCCCACCGCCATACCAATCGTTCCATATGCGATAACCGAAAGATAAACGTTTCCCAGGTTGGAATAAAGCAATTGAAAGGAATCGTTAGTAAACCAAGCGTCAGTATTAACATTTTTAGTGCCAGCGAGGGCAAGTGAGATACCGATACTCCCAATCGCGCTGACTATGACTGTCAAAAGTGCGAAGCTACACATCGCGACATACTTGCCGGCAAGGAGTAATAACCGCTTTGGTTGTCGAACGAGCAAATTGCGCAACGTTCCGTTGGTGTATTCAAGGGCTGTCTGTGCCGCAAAAACAGAGAGCGCAATAGTTCCCAGCAAGCCCGCAAAGTTGGTAAAGCCCAAGTAGAGACCGCTAGGCAGAGCAAGGCTCTCCCGAGTGATGACCCGACCGCGTGGCCCATTCCCACCATCAGAATCGAGCAATAAAAAGAGGAGCGAGGTGATCAGAACGCTTAATAGAAAGACAATACCTAAGGTGCCAACGAAGAGGGTCGGACGACGGAGCTTTCGCCATTCCGAGAGGAATACTCGAATCATCTCTCATCACCTGTCATCTCAAAGAAGCTCTCTTCAAGTGTGGGTAAATCAACCTGAATAAGTGAGAGAACTATTCCTCTCTCAAAAGCACGCTTATTTAATTGAGCTGCGTAACTCTCGGGAGCTGAAATGATTAATCGATCTCCATCAATCCGAGCGACAAAGCTCTCTTGGGTAGCAATCTCCTGTAAAGCTACTAAATCACCAGCAGAACTTCCTTTTACAATTAACTTCGGGCGATGTGCTGCGAGAAGATCTTTTGTGGAACCATGGAAGATTACCTTTCCATGATCTACGACTACTAAGTGATCTGCAATAACTTCAAGTTCACTTAAAATATGTGATGAAACAAAGATTGATATACCAGAATCGGCCAGCGAGCGAAGTAAATTGCGAACCTCATGTATACCTGCAGGATCCAATCCGTTGGTTGGTTCGTCCAAGATAAGGACTTTTGGATTAGGCAGCAGTGCCGCGGCAATACCAAGGCGCTGTTTCATGCCGAGTGAATAGGTCTTGAATTTAGAGTCGCCCCGATCGGCGAGCCCAACTAACTCGAGCAAGCTCTCAACTCTTTCAAAGGGAAAGCCACCTAATTTCGCGAGCACTTTCAGGTTTTCGCGCCCGGACAGTGGAGGGTAAAACGCTGGCCCTTCAATCATTGCACCGACATGTGGGAGATAACGCTCTGGATGCTCAATCGAACTATCCAATATTTGGGCGCTCCCCGAAGATGGCTCGACTAGCCCGAGGAGCATTCGAATTGTGGTGGTTTTTCCAGCGCCATTTGGACCAACGAATCCTGTAATAGAGCCGGCTGGAATATCAAAAGTTGCATGATCTACAGCGGTTATTTCGCCATACTTTTTTGTGAGGTTTTGCGCTGCAATTACAGGAGCCACTGCGCCAAACTAGTGAGTAATTTCTACTTCTGCAAACAGGTGTGAACAGCGCCTGTCAGGTGACTCACAGGAAAGGGTCTACTAAAATCGACTCACATTACCGATTTCGCACCTTATTCAATGAGAGAATTTAACAATGGAATCGCTCTTCGACACGATTGCTGGGTTGCCGGTGCACCCGTTAATCGTCCACTTTGCTGTTGTTCTTCTTCCACTTGCCACTATTGGAGTGATCCTCACAGTATTTATCCCCAAATTACGATCTCGCTATCTTGGGTTAAGCGCTCTTGGTCTCTTTCTGGGTACCGGAGCTACCTTCATCGCCAAGGAATCTGGCGAAGCGCTCTCTGAGCGAATTGGTCTTCCCGCGCGCCATGCTGATCTCGGCGAGAAGCTCTTTATTGCGTCAGCGCTCTTTCTCCTCTTAACGCTCTTTCTATTTCGATTAAATAAAAAACGTGAATTGCCCGTTACCCATCCACTTGGCTTAATCACCAGCGCTGCTGGAATTGCCGTGATTGCTCTCTCAGTGATCACAGGCCACACTGGCGCAGAAGCTGTCTGGCAAGGAAAACTAAATCCCACAGCAGCCTCATCCGATACCTCTTCGAGTGAGAGCGCATATGAAACAATTTCGATGGGCGAAGTTGCAGAACATAACTCCCCCGATGATTGTTGGAGCGCAATCAATGGAAAGGTGTATAACCTCACCGAGTGGATTGATAAACATCCAGGGGGTGCGGTAATCATCAAATCCCTCTGCGGCCAAGACGGTAGCGCTGGTTTCACATCAGAGCACAGTGGGGAATCTCGCCCAGAGGCAGAGCTTGCCCGTTTTCTCGTAGGCACACTTGGACAATAAAAGGTTCTCGCTACCGCGC